>NZ_BAAAUD010000014.1:0-261792 GCF_039533765.1 Streptomyces enissocaesilis
TGTGCCCGGGCCCGGGCACAGCGGAGGCGGGACCGGTACGCCCCCGAAGCGGAAGGTCTCCGCGCTCGCCGCACCGGGCGAGCGCGTCGACTGCTCCGAGATCCGGCGCGGCCGCTGGGCCAGGTCGCCCGCGGCGCGCGCCGGTGGCTCAGTGGCCGGTGGCGCCGCCGTTGTCGCGGCGGTCGAGGGCGCGCTGGAGGGCGGCGGCGGCCTGCTTGCGGTCGGTCTCGTTCGAGCGGGGGGTGTGGCGGACGCGGTGGACGGTCTCGGCCATGGTGATCGACTCCTTGAGATCAGAATGATTTCAGGGCGCCGGAATGGGCGGGGAGCAGATGCCGCAGGGGTTACCTGCATGGGGCACGGGCTCGCGACCGCCGTTCGCTGATGGAGCGAGACGTTCGGCTTCCTCCAAGCTAAGCGAGACCGGACTGTCTGTCTCCACGATTACTCGGACTTCCTACTATCTGAGACGCGATCATGGCGGCAACGCTCCGAGCCCGGCACCTCGCCGGTCCCGGCCCGGAGCCTGTGAAGCCGGCCCCCGGCGCCCTACAGCAGGTCGCCGTCGCGCCAGTCGAAGAACAGCGCGCCGGAGGGGTCGGGGAGCCCGGCCCCGGCCGCCGGCCGCACATGGAGCGAGCCCTCCTCCTCCGGCAGCGGTACGACGCCGTCCGGACCCAGCGCGGCGATCCGGCCGGACCACACCTGCCACCCGCGCGCCGCGTACAGCGCCGCGCCGTCGTCGGACGCGCCGAGCGCGCCGAGTACGTACGCCCGGTCGATCACCCCCTCCAGCGTCCCCATCACCGCGTCCCCCAGCCCCTGCCTGCGGCGGTCGGCCCGCACCGCCACCCCTTCGACGTAACCGGTCCGCAGGGAGCGGCCGCGGTGCAGGACCCGGCGCTGGACGACGCTGCCGTGGGCGGCGAGGCCGTGCTCGTCGTGGACGAAGGCGTGCACACCGCCGACGGTGTGGTCCCAGTCGTCCTCGCCGAAGTCGCCCTCGAAAGCGGCGTCCAGGAGGGCGCGGACCGCGTGGAGCGTGGCGGGCGCGAGATCGGCGGTGTGGGCGGTACGGACCCGGACGGGACGCGTCCGGGCGGTGGACATCGGCTCAACCATGCACCGCACTCTCGCAGGTCCCGCCCGTACCGGGTACTCGGTTCCCTTCCGAGTACGCGCGCCGTGTCGTACGGGCCCCGCGCAGAAGAGTCGACCCCTTGGCGTGCCTTCCTCTCGGGCGTCCGCCACCAGCCCTGGACGGCATCCCCTTCACGGTGTACGCCGCCGGGGTGGGGGGCGGGCCCCGCGGGGCCCGCCCCCCTGAGCGCCGTCAGTACACGTTCACGCCGTACGCCGACAGGGCCTCCCTCACCGGCTGGTGAATGGCGGAGCCACTGGTCCCCGTACAGCCGGAGCTCCCCGAGTGGATCCCCAGAGCCACCCCGCCGGCGAAGTGCGCGCCGCCGCTGTCGCCGCCGGCCGAACAGGCGGTGGTGCGGACCATGCCGTAGACGGGGCCGTCGCCGTAGTTGACGGTGACGTTGACGGCGGTGACGGTGCCGCTGGTCACCTTGGTGGTGGAGCCGCTCTTCCTGAGGGCCTGGCCCACGACGGCGTTCGCGGCGGACGTGATGTCCTGGCGACTGCCGTTGTAGAGGTTGACGTCGCCCGCCGGAGCCGAGCCGTCCGTGTACCGCACGATGCCGTAGTCGTTGGTCGGGAAACTGGTGCCCTCACGGACGCCGATCACCGGACCGCCGGAGGCCGCCGACCAGCCGGCGGTGATGTTGGTGCAGTGGCCCGCGGTCACGAAGTAACGCGTGGTGCCCTTGGAGACGTTGAAGGCGGCCGAGCAGCGCGAGCCGCCGCCGTAGATCGCGTCGCCGCCCAGCACCTCGCGCTTGAAGGTCCCCGGTACGCGCGACACCCGCACGGCACCGTCCTGCGCGTCCGCGACCTTCTTCAGCCGGACCATCTCCCGCGCGGACACGGACCGGTCGGCCTCGACGCTGACCTGGTTGGTCCGGGGGTCGATGCCCCACGACGTACCGGTGATCTTCGCTCCGGTCTCCAGGGCGGCCATGGCCGCCTCCAGTCGTGCGGCGCTTCGCTCCACGCGCTTCGCCACGGCACCGGCCGCGCGGACCTGCTCGGCGGCGCGGTCGCTGGTGACGGTGACGGTGAGTTCACCGGTACGGCGGTCGATGTAGCTGCCCGCGGTGTCGTCGCCGAGCCGCTGGGAGAGCTCGGAGTCCAGGGCGTACGTCGCCGGGCCCGCGGTGGCTTCGGCGGCGGACCCGGCGCCTGCCGGGGCCGCGCCGAGGCCGAGGGCGCCGGCGGCCATTAAGGCGGTCAGGGCTGTGCGCGCACGGAGGGTGCGTCTCATGGGGGGATCTCCTCGGTCAGGTCTCCGTGGGGAACGGAAACACCGTTGAGGAATTTGACATGCTCATTGCCAATCCGCAAGACCGCGTCACCGCCCGGCGGACGCCGGTCACCACCCGGGGACGCCCGCACGCACCCCCACCGGTTTCGCCGCCCCCTTCGGGGCACACGCACTGCGATGAGGGAGGCGAAGTCATGAGCGCATGGGCACTCACCCGTCGCGGCAGGCGTACGGCCCGCCGCGCGTCGGACAGTTCGGCCCTGGAGGCCGCCGCGCGCTGGGGATTCACGGCGCGCGGGGTGCTCTACGTACTGGTCGGCGTACTGGCGCTCCGGATCGCGTTCGGCCAGGGCACGCAGGAGGCCGACCGCGGGGGCGCGCTCTCCGAGGTGGCCGGCCGGCCGCTGGGCTCCTTCCTGCTCTGGGCGCTGGGCATCGGGCTGGTCGGCATGGCGCTGTGGCGGCTCTCCGAAGCCCTCTTCGGCGCGGCGGGGCCCGACGGCCACAAGCCCCGCAAGCGCCTGCTGTCCCTGGCGCGTTTCTTCTTCTACGGCTTCGTGGCGTACACCGTGCTGTCGTTCGCGGCGGGCTCCCGGGGCAGCGGCAGCGGATCGAGCGACCAGCAGTCGGAGGACGTCACCGCCAGGGCCATGGAACTCCCGGCCGGCCAGTGGATCGTGGGCGTCGGCGGCCTGGCCATCGCGGTCACGGGGGTGTGGATCGCGGTCCGCGCCGCCCTGCGCAAGTACCACAAGCACCTGAAGATGGGCGAGCTGCGGGGCCGCACCCGCCAGGCCGTGGACGTCGCCGGTGTGGCGGGCGGCATCGCGCGGGGCGCGGTCTTCGCCGTGCTCGGCGGCTTCGCGGTCAAGGCGGCGGTCGACTACGAACCCGACAAGGCCAAGGGCATCGACGACACCCTCCGCTCCTTCGCCGGCACCCCGGCGGGGCCGTGGCTGCTGGCCCTGATAGCCGTGGGCCTGGCCCTGTTCGGCGTCTTCTCCTTCGCGATGGCCCGCTGGCGCAAGATCTGACACCCGGCTCCGCACGAAGCCGCCCCCGTCCGGTGTGGGGGCCGGGACGGGGGCGGGGGCTCGCGGGGCGGGCGGCCGGGGCCGCGCGCCGGGGCGGTCAGCCCTGGTGCGGGTAGGTGTAGTCGGTCGGCGGGACCAGGGTCTCCTTGATGGCCCGGGTCAGGGTCCAGCGCTGGAGGTTCTGGGGCGCGCCCGCCTTGTCGTTGGTGCCGGACGCGCGGCCGCCGCCGAAGGGCTGCTGGCCGACGACGGCGCCGGTCGACTTGTCGTTGATGTAGAAGTTGCCCGCGGCGTAGCGCAGCTTGTCCATCGTGTACGCGGCGGCCGCGCGGTCACCGGAGATGACCGAACCGGTCAGCGCATAGTCGGAGGCCGACTCCATCTGCTCCAGCATGGCGTCGTACTTCTCGTCCTCGTAGACGTGGACCGCCAGGATCGGACCGAAGTACTCGGTCGTGAAGACCTCGTTCTCCGGGTCCGTGCAGACGATGACCGTCGGGCGGACGAAGTAGCCGACCGAGTCGTCGTACGTACCGCCCGCGACGATCGTGCACGTCGGGTCGGCGGCGGCGCGGTCGATCGCCGCCTTGTTCTTGGCGAACGACCGCTCGTCGATGACGGCGCCGATGAAGTTCGACAGGTCGGTGACGTCGCCCATCGTGATGGCGTCGACCTCGGCCGCGAACTCCTCCTCGAAGCCGTCGTTCCAGATCGAGGCCGGGACGTACGCACGCGAGGACGCGGAGCACTTCTGGCCCTGGAACTCGAAGGAGCCGCGGGTCAGCGCGGTCTTCAGCACGGCGCGGTCGGCGCTCGGGTGCGCGACGACGAAGTCCTTGCCGCCCGTCTCGCCGACGAGGCGCGGGTACGTGCGGTACTTCTCGATGTTGTTGCCGACCGTCTTCCAGAGGTACTGGAAGGTCTTGGTCGAGCCGGTGAAGTGGATGCCGGCCAGGTCTCGGTGGTTGAGGGCGACCTCGGAGACCTCGATGCCGTCACCGGTGACCAGGTTGATGACGCCCCTGGGCAGACCGGCCTCCTCCAGCAGCCGCATCAGCAGCACGGCGGCGTGCGTCTGCGTCGGGGACGGCTTCCAGACCACGACGTTGCCCATCAGGGCGGGAGCGGTCGGCAGGTTGCCCGCGATGGCCGTGAAGTTGAAGGGCGTGATCGCGTAGACGAAGCCCTCCAGCGGACGGTGGTCCAGCCGGTTCCACACACCCGGGGCGTTCGCCGGCGGCTGCTCGGCGAGCAGGTCACGGGCGTACGCGACGTTGAAGCGCCAGAAGTCGACGAGCTCGCACGGGGTGTCGATCTCGGCCTGCTGGGCGGTCTTCGACTGGCCGAGCATGGTCGAGGCGGCGAGCGTCTCGCGCCACGGGCCCGCCAGCAGCTCGGCGGCGCGCAGGATGATCGCGGCGCGGTCGTCGAAGGACATCGCGCGCCACGCCGGAGCGGCGGCCAGCGCGGCGTCGATCGCGTCCTCGGCGTCCTGCCGCGTGGCGTGGGCGGCGGTGCCGAGGACGGCCTTGTGGTTGTGCGGCTGCACGACGTCGAAACGCTCGCCGCCGCCCATCCGCTTCTCACCGTTGATCGTCATCGGGAGGTCGACGGGGTTCTCGGCCAGCTCCTTGAGCTTGGCCTCGAGGCGCGCGCGCTCCGGCGAACCCGGGGCGTAGGTGTGCACCGGCTCGTTGACCGGGGCGGGGACCTGGGTCACAGCGTCCATGAGGTCCTTGACTCCTTTGTGAGGGGTGGAAGGGCTCGGCCCTTGGGTCAGCCTGGGTCGGTCTCGGGTCAGTTCTTGGTGATCATCGAGCGGACGAAGAACAGCAGGTTGGCCGGCTTCTCCGCGAGGCGCCGCATGAAGTAGCCGTACCAGTCGGTGCCGTACGCGGTGTACACACGCATCCGGTGGCCCTCCGCCGCGAGCCGCACGTGCTCCTCGCTGCGGATCCCGTACAGCATCTGGAACTCGTACTCATCCAGTTTGCGCCCCGCGCGCCGCGCGAGCTCCTGGCTGACGGCGATCAGCCGCGGGTCGTGCGACCCGATCATCGGGTACCCGTCGCCCGCCATGAGGATCTTCAGGATCCGGACGTACGCCTTGTCGATCTCGGCCCTGTCCTGGAACGCGACGGTGGCGGGCTCCTTGTAGGCACCCTTCACGATACGGACGCGGCTGCCGTTCGCGGCGAGGCGGCGCGCGTCGTCCTCGGTGCGGAACAGGTAGGCCTGGATCACGCAGCCGGTCTGCGGGAAGTCCTTCCGCAGCTCCTCGTGGATGGCGAACATCGAGTCGAGGGTGGTGTGGTCCTCGGCGTCCAGCGTGACCGTGGTGCCGATCGCGGCGGCGGCCTCGACGACCGGGCGGACGTTGGCGAGCGCCAGCTCATGGCCGGCCGGGAACGCGTGGGCGGGCCCGGAGGGCCCTCCGTCGAGGGTGGTGGCGCGCGACGGGAGGGACTGGCCGAACATCGACAGCTTCACGGACATCTCGGCCCGCTCGCCCAGCCCCAGACCCTTGAGGTGCTCGATCAGCTCCAGGTACGCGTCGCGGGCGGCAAGGGCCTGCTCGCGTGTGGTGATGTCCTCGCCCACGACGTCCAGGGTGACTTCCAGCCCCTTGCCGGCGGCGTCCTGGACGATCGGAACGACCTGCTCGACCGTCTCGCCGGCGATGAACCGGCCGACGACCTGCCTGGTCCCCGGAGCCGCCGACACGAAACGGCGCATTTTGTCGCTGCGCGAAGCGGCGAGGATCACGGGACCCAGCACGGGGCACCTCCACGGAAAAGACTTTCGAAGGGGCCGTGGCCGGGAAAGACCCGCACGGCACGGACAACCACCGTGAAATCTATGGATCGCTCGCATCGTGAACCATCGACAGCTGTCACGCATCCTCGGCCCGTACCTCATACAAATGTCTGAGGGGGTGCGAGAATGAGAAGCGTGAAAGGCGATTACCAGGACCTGGTCGACGAGATCTCGGCGCTGCTCGGCGCCCCCGCGACGCTGGAGGACCGCGATTTCCGGCTGATCGCGTTCGGCGCCCACGACAGCGGCAGCGGTTTCGACGAAACGACCCTGGACCCGGTCCGTACGCGCTCGATCCTCACCCGCCGCTCGACGGCCGAGGTGCGCGCCTGGTTCGAGAAGTTCGGCATCGCCACCGCGGAAAGCCCGGTGCACATCCCCGCCGACCCCGCCGCCGGGGTGCTGCGCGGCCGGCTCTGCCTTCCCGTACGGCACCGGGGGACGGTCCACGGTTACGTGTGGCTGCTCGCCGGGAGCGACGGTCCCCCGGCGCCCGTGCCGGCCCCGGCGATGGCGGCCTGCGCCCGGATCGGGGCGCTCCTGGCGGACGAGGCCCGCGCCCGCGCCGACCTCGGCCCGTACCTGCTGACCCTGCTCGCCCCGGAGTCCGCCGAGAGCCGGGCCTCCGCGCGGGCCTCACTGGGCGAGGCGCTGGGCGGCGGCGGCCCGTACGCCCTGCTGTGCGCCGCCCCCTGGGCTCAGCCCGTTCCGGGGGTGCGCACGGTCCCGGGCGCGGCCGCCCTCTGTCTGCTCCCGGTGCCCGGTCCGGCCGGCCCGCGCCTCGCCGCCCTGATCAGGATCCGTACCCGGTCCGACCTCTCCCCCGCGCACCTGGCGGCCGGCGGCCTGCTCGCCGCGGCGGGCCCGGTCGTCGGCATCGGCAATCCCGTACACGCGCCGGACGAGCTGCCCGGAGCCTGGCGGGAAGCCTCGGCCGCGGCCCGGGCGGCCCTGGCGCGACCCCGTCTCGGTCCGGTCGCGCAGTGGTCGGAGATCGGCCCGTACCGCCTGCTGGCCGCACTCCCCGACAGCGGACCCGGCCATCCCGTCGACCCTGCCGTACGCCCGTTGCTGGAACCCGCGCACGCCGAACTCGCCCGTACGGCCGAAGTGTTCCTGGACTGCGCCGGCCAGGCGGGCCGCACCGCGAGCACACTGAGCATCCACCGCCAGACGCTCTACTACCGCCTGTCACGCGTGGAACAGCTCACCGGGCTCGACCTCCACGACGGCGAGGACCGGCTGCTGCTGCACATGTCCCTCAAGGCGGCCCGGCTGTGAACCACGAGGTCACGGTGCAGTGGGTGCACACCGTGTGGACGAAGAAGTCGCGGGGCGGCCCTCCTGCCGCCGTCCGCAACGCGGCACCGGCCGGCTTCCGGCTGCCCGAGGCCGACAGGCCGTTCGCGCACCGCGTCGAGATGCGCGAGGAGGACGCTTTCACTCCACGGGACCGGGTCGACGACCTCCGCAGCGCCAACCTCCGCCTGCGGCAGACCGACGGCCGGCTGGTCGTCCAGCCGCGCCTCGGGCCCCTGTTCACCGCTCCGCCCCGGCCGCGCAGACCCCCCGGAGCAGGGCTCGCGCCCGGCGAATGGGTCCGGTGGCAGCTCAACCACCGCTTCAGCAGCGCGCTCGGGATCCGCGGCTGGACGTACTGGCTGGACACTTTCAACGTGGCGTACGGGCCGTGCTCCCCGGACGTCTTCCTCGGCACCCCCACCCGCTACGTCGACGAGCGCGGGCCGCTGCGCTGAAAACGCCCGTACCCGGCACCCGGAACACCGCGCGAGGCGTGGGTCCGCGTACCGGGTACGGGAAAGCGCAGCCGGGTCAGTCGGCCAGGTTCACGAAGCGGGCCGAGGCCGCGCCGATCTCCTCGGCGATCTCGGTGAGAACGGCCTGCGGAACGGTGTCGTCCACGGAGAGGACGGCCAGTGCCTCGCCGCCCTGGTCCGCGCGCGAGACCTGCATGCCCGCGATGTTGAGCCCGGCCTCGCCGAGGATGCGGCCGAGCGTGCCGACGACGCCCGGGCGGTCCTGGTAGCGCAGGACGACCATGTGGTCGGCCAGCGTCAGGTCGATGTCGTGCTCACCGACGGCGACGATCTTCTGGAGGTGCTTGGGCCCGGCCAGCGTGCCGGAGACCGAGACCTCCTCCCCGCCGGAGAGCGTGCCGCGCACGGTGACGACGTTGCGGTGGTCCGGGGACTCCGAGCTCGTCGTGAGACGCACCTCGACACCGCGCTCCTGCGCGAAGAGCGGCGCGTTGACGTAACTCACCGTCTCGTCGACGACGTCCTCGAACACGCCCTTCAGGGCGGACAGTTCGAGCACCTTCACGTCGTGCTGGGTGATCTCGCCGTACACCTCGACGTCGAGGCGCACCGCGACCTCGCCCGCGAGCGCGGTGAACATCCGACCGAGCTTCTCGGCGAGCGGCAGGCCGGGGCGTACGTCCTCGGCGATGACACCGCCCTGGACGTTGACCGCGTCCGGCACGAGCTCACCGGCGAGCGCGAGGCGCACGGACTTGGCGACCGCGATGCCCGCCTTCTCCTGGGCCTCGTCGGTGGAGGCGCCGAGGTGCGGCGTGCAGACGACCTGGTCGAGCTCGAACAGCGGGGAGTCGGTGCAGGGCTCCTTCGCGTACACGTCGAGACCCGCACCGGCGACCCGGCCCTCCTTGAGGGCGGAGTACAGCGCGGCCTCGTCGACGATGCCGCCGCGGGCGGCGTTGACGATGCGGACCTCGGGCTTGACCTTGTGGAGCGCTTCGTCGCCGATGAGGCCGAGCGTCTCGGGGGTCTTGGGGAGGTGGACGGTGATGAAGTCCGACACCGCGAGCAGCTCGTCGAGCGAGAGCAGCTTGACGCCCATCTGGGCGGCGCGCGCGGGCTGCACGTAGGGGTCGTACGCGACGATCTTCATGCCGAAGGCCGACATGCGCTGCGCGACCAGGACACCGATGCGGCCGAGGCCGACGACGCCCAGGGTCTTCTCGCTCAGCTCGACGCCCGTGTACTTGGAGCGCTTCCACTCGCCGTTCTTCAGGGCGGTGTTGGCCTGCGGGATGTTGCGCGCGGTGGCGACGAGCAGACCGCAGGCGAGCTCGGCGGCGGTGACGATGTTCGACGTCGGCGCGTTGACGACCATCACGCCGGCCTTGGTGGCGGCGGAGACGTCGACGTTGTCGAGGCCGACGCCGGCGCGGGCGACGACACGGAGCTTCTTCGCCGCGGCGATGGCCTCGGCGTCGACCTTGGTGGCGGAGCGGACGAGAATCGCGTCCACGTCGGCGATGGCCGGCAGGAGCTCTGCCCGGTCGGCGCCGTTGCAGTGCCGGATCTCGAAGTCCGGGCCCAGGGCGTCGACTGTGGCCGGCGACAGCTCTTCAGCGATGAGTACGACAGGTTTCGAGCTCACGTGAGTCCTCACTGGTCCATGGGGGCCCCGCCCGTGCTCTCAAAGCTACGGGGAGGACGGCCGTCCCGACGGCCGCAGGCGGTGGAGGGGCTAGCCGCGTGGAAGACGCACGACGCTGTGGGCCTGACGCGTGTATGTATGAAGCAGTCTAGTGGCGCCGGACGGCTGGTCTTCCGCCTCGGCGGAAGGATCACCCGTCCGTGGCTGGACGTTCTGTCCAGTTGCGCGCGAAGGGCCGCGGCGATGCGCCGCGGCCCTTCGTGCCGGAGACTTACGCCTCGTCGTTGTCGACCCAGCTCATGAGCTTGCGGAGCTCCTTGCCGGTGGTCTCCAGCAGGTGCTCGGAGTCCTGCGTCTTGTACTCGTTGTACTTCTTCAGCCCGCCGTGGTACTCGTCCATCCAGTTCTTGGCGAACGTGCCGTCCTGGATCTCGGCGAGGACCTTCTTCATCTCGGCCTTGGTCTGGTCGGTGATGACGCGGGGGCCGGTGATGTAGTCGCCCCACTCGGCGGTCTCGGAGACCGACCAGCGCATCTTCTCCAGGCCGCCCTCGTACATGAGGTCCACGATGAGCTTCAGCTCGTGCAGGCACTCGAAGTACGCGATCTCCGGCTGGTAGCCGGCCTCGACCAGGGTCTCGAAGCCCGCCTTGACGAGCGCCGACGCACCGCCGCAGAGCACGGCCTGCTCACCGAACAGGTCGGTCTCGGTCTCCTCGGTGAAGGTCGTCTTGATGACGCCCGCGCGGGTGCCGCCGATGGCCTTGGCGTACGAGAGGGCCAGCGCGAAGGCGTTGCCGGTGGCGTCCTGCTCGACGGCGGCGATCGCCGGAACGCCGCGGCCTTCCTCGTACTGACGGCGGACCAGGTGGCCCGGGCCCTTGGGGGCGACGAGCGCGACGTCGACGCCGGCCGGGGCCTTGATGAAGCCGAAGCGGACGTTGAAGCCGTGGGCGAAGAACAGCGCGTCGCCGTCCTTCAGGTTGTCCTTGACGGACTCCTCGTAGACCTGGGCCTGGATCGGGTCCGGGATCAGGATCATGATGACGTCGGCCTCGGCCGCGGCCTCGGCCGGCGTGACCACGCGCAGGCCCTGCTCCTCGGCCTTCGCCTTGGACTTGGAGCCCTCGTGCAGACCGACGCGGACGTCGACACCCGAGTCACGGAGCGACAGCGCGTGGGCGTGGCCCTGGCTGCCGTAACCGATCACCGCGACCTTGCGGCCCTGGATGATGGACAGGTCGGCATCGTCGTCGTAGAACAGCTCGGCCACTGGGATTCTCCTTGTGTGCTGGTGGTGCGTCCCACCGTACGGCGGGGTGCGGAATGAAGGATTTGGGGTCTCGCCATACGAACAGCGGGACCGGAACGGGATCAGGCCGAGCGGTCGAGGGCCCGCAGGCTGCGGTCGGTGATCGACCGGGAGCCGCGCCCTATGGCGATCGTGCCGGACTGGACGAGCTCCTTGATGCCGAACTGCTCCAGCATCTTGAGCATCGCTTCGAGCTTGTCGGCGCCGCCCGTCGCCTCGATCGTCACGGCCTCGGGTGAGACGTCGACGGTCTTGGCACGGAACAGCTGGACGATCTCGACGATCTGCGAGCGGGTCTCGTTGTCGGCCCGCACCTTCACGAGGACGAGCTCGCGCTGGACCGCGGCGCCGGGCTCGAGTTCGACGATCTTCAGTACGTTGACGAGCTTGTTCAGCTGCTTCGTCACCTGCTCCAGCGGCAGGGCCTCGATCACGTTCACCACGATGGTGATGCGCGAGATCTCGGGGTGCTCGGTGGTGCCGACCGCGAGGGAGTCGATGTTGAACCCGCGGCGGGAGAACAGGGCCGTGATCCGGGCGAGGACGCCCGGCTTGTTCTCGACCAGGACGGAGAGGGTGTGCTTGGACATGGGCGTTGGGTCTCTCTCTCGTCTGCTCAGTCGTCTTCGTTGTCGCCGAAGTCGGGGCGGACCCCGCGGGCGGCCATGACCTCGTCGTTGGAGGTGCCTGCGGCCACCATCGGCCACACCATGGCGTCCTCGTGCACGATGAAGTCGACCACGACCGGACGGTCGTTGACGGCATTGGCCTCGGCGATCACCTTGTCGAGATCGGCCGGGTCCTCACAGCGGATCGCGTGGCAGCCCATGGCCTCGGACAGCTTCACGAAGTCCGGGACGCGGGTGCCGGCGCTGGGCTGCCTGCCGTCGGCGTCCGGGCCGCTGTGCAGCACGGTGTTGGAGTAGCGCTGGTTGTAGAAGAGGGTCTGCCACTGGCGGACCATCCCGAGCGCGCCGTTGTTGATGATCGCGACCTTGATCGGGATGTTGTTGAGCGCGCAGGTGGTGAGTTCCTGGTTGGTCATCTGGAAGCAGCCGTCGCCGTCGATGGCCCAGACCGTACGCTCCGGCATGCCGGCCTTGGCGCCCATGGCGGCCGGGACGGCGTACCCCATCGTGCCCGCGCCGCCGGAGTTGAGCCAGGTGGCGGGCTGCTCGTACTGGATGAAGTGCGAGGCCCACATCTGGTGCTGGCCGACGCCCGCGGCGTAGATCGTCCCCTCGGGGGCGAGCTGGCCGATGCGCTGGATGACCTGCTGCGGGGAGAGCTGGCCGTTCTCCGGCAGGTCGTAGCCGAGCGGGTAGGTGTCCCGCCAGCGGTTGAGATCGTGCCACCAGGCTTCGTAGTCGCCGGTGTGGCCCTCGGTGTGCTCGGCCTGGACGGCCTGGACGAGGTCGGCGATGACCTCGCGGGCGTCACCGACGATCGGCACGTCCGCGGCCCGGTTCTTGCCGATCTCGGCCGGGTCGATGTCGGCGTGGACGATCTTGGCGTACGGGGCGAAGCTGTCCAGCTTGCCGGTGACACGGTCGTCGAAGCGGGCTCCGAGGGCGACGATCAGGTCGGCCCGCTGCAGCGCGGTGACGGCGGTGACCGCTCCGTGCATGCCCGGCATTCCCACGTGCAGCGGGTGGCTGTCGGGGAAGGAGCCCAGCGCCATCAGGGTGGTGGTGACGGGGGCGCCGGTGAGCTCGGCGAGGACCTTCAGCTCCGCGGTGGCGTTCGCCTTCATGACACCGCCGCCGACGTACAGCACGGGCCGCTTGGCCTGGACGATCAGCTTGGCGGCCTCGCGGATCTGCTTGGCGTGCGGCTTGGTGACCGGGCGGTAGCCGGGCAGGTCCTGGCCGGGCGGCCAGCTGAACGTGGTCTTCGCCTGGAGGGCGTCCTTGGCGATGTCGACCAGGACCGGGCCCGGGCGGCCCGTCGAGGCGATGTGGAAGGCCTCGGCGATGGTGCGCGGGATGTCCTCGGCCTTGGTGACCAGGAAGTTGTGCTTGGTGATCGGCATCGTGATGCCGACGATGTCCGCCTCCTGGAAGGCGTCCGTGCCGATCGCCTTGGAGGCCACCTGGCCGGTGATCGCGACCATGGGGACGGAGTCCATGTGGGCGTCGGCGATCGGTGTGACCAGGTTCGTGGCGCCGGGCCCCGAAGTGGCCATGCACACGCCGACCTTGCCGGTGGCCTGCGCGTAACCGGTCGCCGCGTGGCCCGCGCCCTGCTCGTGGCGGACCAGGACGTGGCGGACCTTCGTGGAGTCCATCAGCGGGTCGTACGCCGGCAGGATGGCGCCGCCGGGAATGCCGAATACCGTGTCGGCGCCCACTTCCTCGAGAGAGCGGATGAGCGACTGGGCGCCCGTCACGTGCTCGACAGCGGTGGCGTGGTTTCCGCCGTTGCGGGGCCGCGGCTGCGGATGGTGGGCCCCGGAGGCCTGCTCGGTCATCGGCATTCTCTTCTCGAAGCTGAGGGTTTTGCGAGGGTTTGGGGAGTGCCAGTGCAACAAAAAACCCCCCGTGCCGTGAGGCAAGCGAGGGGAGCGCGCCGGTGCGGTCTGCAGAGCTGCGTGTGCGTGCTCTGCTTCAGCCGACGCGCTTTCCAAGTACGAGAATTCGGGTGCGCATGACACTGACCCTCCCTCCGGCGCCCGGTGCCTGTCAAGTAGGTGGGACGGGCGTCTCACTATTTGAGCGCATTGGAGGACGTGTGATCGTTTCCCTTCTGTTCGCGCCCGCATGACGTACGGGAAGTGATCCCCCCGGCCCGCCCGCGAGGACGGGCAGCGCCTCCTCGCTCGGCACGGGGAACTCCGCGCGCACGAGCGCCCGCCGCAGCCGGTACTCGTCGAGCGGCCCGGAGAAGGCCATCCCCTGCCCGTGCGTGCATCCCATGGCGCGCAGGGCGAGGACCTGTTCCGGCACGTCCACGCCGTCCGCCACGGACTGCATCCCGAGGTCGCAGGCGATCCGCAGCAGCCCGCTGGTGATCTTGTGCAGCCGCGCCGACTCCACGACCCCCTCGACCAGACCGCGGTCCAGTTTCAGTACGTCGATGGGGAGCCGGCGCAGCGCGTTGATGGCCGCGTACCCGCTGCCGAAACCGTCCAGCGCGATCCGCACCCCGAGCCTGCGCAGCGCCACCAGGCGCCGCTCCAGCTCCTCGAAGGAGATCCGCGGGTCACTGTCGGCCAGCTCGATGATCAGCGAGCCCGAGGGCAGGCCGTGCCGGGTGAGGAGGGCCTCGATGGAGTCGAGCGGCAGGGACTTGTCCACCAGCCTGCGGGCCGAGAGCCGGACCGACACGGGGACCTCGTGGCCCGCCCGGTTGCGCTCCGCCGCCTGCTCGACCGCCTCTTCGAGGAGCCACCGGCCGAGCTCGGCGGTGCGGGCGCCCTCCTGGGCCTCACCGGTGTCGGCCACTCTGAGGAACTCGGCGGGCGTGAAGAGGATGCCCTGCGTGGACCGCCAGCGGGCCTGGGCGGCGACGGAGGCCACCCGGCCGGTGGTGAGGCTCACCACCGGCTGGTGGAGCAGCGCGAACTCGCCGTCGTGGAGCGCGGTGCGCAGCCGGGTGGCCAGTTCGGTCCTGCGGACCACCTCGGCCTGCATCTGCGGCGCGTACAGCTCGACCCGGTCCTTGCCGCCGGCCTTCGCCCGGTACATGGCGAGGTCGGCGTTGCGCATGAGGTCGGTGTGGGTGACACCGGCCTCGGCGAAGGCGATACCGATGGACGCGGCGACGCGCACCTCGTTGCCGTCGATCCGGTACGGCTGCGAGAGCGTGAGGCGCAACCGCTCGGCGATCTCGTGGACCTGGCATTCGCGGGCGGCCTGGTCCCTGTTCCCCTCACCGAGGATGAGGGCGGCGAACTCGTCCCCGCCGAGCCGGGCCGCGGTGTCCCCCGACCGCACGGATTCCTGGAGGCGGCGGGCCGCCTGGATCAGCAGCTCGTCGCCGGCCTGGTGGCCGAGGCGGTCGTTCACCCCCTTGAAGCCGTCGAGGTCGATGTAGAGCACGGCGGTGCCGGGATCGCAGGCGCGGCGGCCGCCGAGCGCCTGGCGGACGCGTGCGGTGAACAGGGCGCGGTTGGGCAGGTCGGTGAGCGGATCGTGTTCCGCGTTGTGCTGGAGCTGGGCCTGGAGGCGGACTCTTTCGGTCACGTCCCGGCTGTTGAAGATCAGGCCGCCCTGGTGCCGGTTGACGGTGGACTCGACATTGAGCCACTCCCCCGTGCCCGACCGGAAACGGCATTCGATGCGGGTGGTCGGCTCCTGGGCGGGGGACGCGGCCAGGAAACGGCGTACCTCATGGACGACTCCGCCCAGGTCCTCCGGGTGGATGAGGGAGGCGAGCTCGGATCCGATGAGTTCCTCGGCCTCGCGTCCGTAGACGCCGGAGGCGGCCGGACTGACGTAACGCAGCACCCCGGTGGGCGCGGCGATCATGATCACATCGCTCGATCCCTGCACCAGCGAGCGGAAGTGGTTCTCCTTCTGCGCCAGCTCCTGGGTGAGGGAGATGTTGTCGACGAGCATGATGCCCTGGCGTACGACGAGGGCGAGCACGACCGTACAGCCGGTGAAGATCACCACACGGTCCACGCGGCGGCCGTCGACAACGTTGTAGAGAATGCCCAGGGTGCAGACGGCGGCGGCGAGGTACGGCGTGAGGGCGGCCAGTGAGCCGCTGATGGGGCGGCTGCCCGGACTGCGCGTGCTCCGGTGGTACGGAACGCCCTGCCCCCACCGCGCCGCGCGGCGCGCGCCCCAGGGCGCGTAGGCGAGGAGCAGCGAGCCGGCGAACCAGCCGGCGTCCAGGAGCTGGCCCGAGCGGTAGTTCTCGCGCAGCAGGGGCGAGGTGAACAGCGCGTCGCACAGCACGGTCATGGCGAGGGCGGCTATCGCGGTGTTGATCGCCGCGCGGTTGGCGCTGGAGCGCCGGAAGTGCAGCGCGAGCACCATGCTGACCAGCACGATGTCGAGCAGCGGATAGGCGAGGGAGAGGGCGGCGTGCGCCACGCTCTCGGCCTGGAAATGCGCGGTGTGCGCGAGAGCCAGGCTCCAGGAGAGCGTCAGCAGCGAACCGCCGATGAGCCAGGAGTCGAGCGCGAGGCACACCCAGCCGGCCCGGGTGACGGGGCGTTTGGCCAGGACGAGCAGGCCGACGATGGCGGGCGGGCCGAAGCAGAGGAAGAAGAAGTCGGCGGCGGAGGGCGAGGGGACCTCACGGCCCAGCACCACTTCGTACCAGCCCCAGACGGCGTTCCCGCACGCCGCCATCGCGGAGGAGACCGCGAACAGCAGCCAGGCGGGCCGGAAGCGGCTCTCGTGCGTGCGCGCGTAGAGGAAGCAGGAGACCGCGGCGATCAGGGCGGCGACGGCGAGCCCGAAGTCGCCCATGATGAGCGCGGCCCGGGCGGACCCCCAGCCGAGGGCCGCGCCGATGGCGTAGGCCCCGCAGACGAGGGCGAGCGCGAGCCGGCAGAGCAGACCCGCTCCGCCGCCGAACCCCTGGTATCGGGCGGCGAGCGTCCCGGGGGCGCTCACCGGGCCACCCTGACGCGCGGCGCCCCGGGGGCCGGAGGTGGGGGAAGCATCTGCGGGCCGCGCCTGTCCGCCGGATCGCAGGAGGGTTGTCGTCGGTGGTCCTGCCGCGTCGGATCGGTGGTCCATTCGCCGTGCATCGCCCGTCGCCCCCCTCACAGTCCGGTCGCTCCCCAGCGCCGTGACATCGCGCGGCGCCGCCCCTTGGTCCGGACGATACACCAGTCTCGTCACTCAGGGACATAGGTTCTCTACGCTCCGTGACGATCAGTGGAGTGGGTGGCACGCGGTGCGTCCGGGTGACTTCGGAACGCGTTCGTGAGCCGCTGTCAGCGAGTGGTGAGGACGATGTTGCGCAGCGGTTCGCCGCCGGCGAAGCGGGTCAGTTGATCGGCCATCAGGCGTCTGGCGCGGGGCATGAACGCCGAGGTGCTGCCGCCGACATGGGGGCTGATGAGGACGCCGGGCGCGTGCCAGAGGGGATGGCCTGCGGGAAGGGGCTCGGGGTCGGTGACGTCGAGGGCGGCGCGCAGCCGGCCCGATTCGAGCTCGGCGAGGAGGGCCTTGGTGTCGACGACGGGGCCCCGGGCGACGTTCACGAGCAGCGCTCCGTCCTTCATGCGGGACAGGAAGCCGGCGTTCACGAGTCCCTGGGTCTCCTCGGTGAGGGGGGTGGAGAGGATCACGACGTCCGCCCCGGGCAGCAGGCCGGGGAGGTCGGCCAGCGGGTGCACGGGACCGCGCTCCGTTGTACGGGCGGAGCGCGCGACGCGCGCCACCCGCGCACACTCGAAAGGTGTGAGCCGGTCCTCGATGGCGGCGCCGATGGACCCGTAACCGACGATGAGAACGGACTTGTCGGCGAGCGCGGGGTAGAAGCCGGCCCGCCACTCCTCCTTGTCCTGGCCGTGCACGAAACCGGGGATTCCGCGCAGCGAGGCGAGGACCAGGGCGAGGGTGAGCTCGGCGGTGCTGGCCTCGTGGACACCGCGGGCGTTGCACAGGTGCACGCCCGCGTGCAGGTCCCCGAGGCCGGGCTGGACGTGGTCTATGCCCGCGGAGAGGGTCTGGACGGCGCGCAGGGACGTCATCGCGGCGAGCGGGCGCACCGCGATCTCGGGCCCCTTCATGTAGGGGACGACGTAGAAGGCGCAGTCGGCGGGGTCGGCGGGAAAGTCCTGGCCGCCGTCCCAGAAGCGGTAGGCGAAGCCCTCGGGGAGCCCTTCGATCTCGGCGGCGGGAACGGGGAGCCACACGTCTGAAGTCATGGTCAGGAGGCTATGCGAAGGACCGGGAGGCACAGAGGTTAGTTTTGGGAGCGGCAGAGGGAGGGGTACGGGGAGTTGGAGCGCAGGACAATCGGTGCGGCAGCGCTCGAAGTGGGCGCGATCGGACTCGGATGCATGCCGATGAGCTGGGCCTACACCGGTTCGCAGCAGCGCGGGGACCGGTCGCTCCGTACCGTGCACGCGGCGCTCGACCAGGGGACGAGCCTGCTCGACACGGCCGACATGTACGGGCCGTTCACCAATGAGCTGCTGCTGGGGCGGGTGCTCAGGGAGCGGCGCGCCGATGCCTTCGTCTCGACCAAGTGCGGGCTGCTCGTCGGTGATCAGCACATCGTCGCCAATGGTCGGCCGGGGTACGTGCGGCGGGCGTGCGACGCCTCTCTGCGGCGGCTGCAGACCGATGTGATCGACCTCTACCAGTTGCACCGGCCGGATCCGGAGGTGCCGGTCGAGGAGACCTGGGGCGCGATGGCGGACCTGGTCGGGGCGGGGAAGGTGCGGGCGCTGGGGGTGTGCGCGGTGGGGGCGCGGGCGTCGCGGCGTTCCGGGGCACGGATGCACGACGAAACGATTCGTCAGCTGGAGCGCGTGCAGCAGGTCTTCCCGGTGAGCGCGGTGGAGGCCGAACTCTCGGTGTGGTCGCCGGAGGCGCTGGCGTCGCTGCTGCCGTGGTGCGAGGCGCGGGGCGTCGGTCTCCTGGCCGCCATGCCGCTGGGCAACGGCTTCCTGACGGGGACGCTCAAGCCGGGGCAGGGCTTCGAGCCGGACGACGTACGGGCCAGGCATCCGCGGTTCACCGCCGAGATGATGGCGGCGAACCAGCCGGTGGTGGCGGGCCTGCGGCGGGTCGCCGGGCGGCACGGCGCGACTCCGGCGCAGGTGGCGCTGGCGTGGGTGCTGGCGTGCGGGCGCCATGTGGTGCCGGTGCCGGGGACCAAGCGGGAGCGGTGGGCGGTACAGAACGCGAGGGCTGCGGCGCTGCGGCTCACGGCGGAGGATCTCGAGGAGATAGCGGGGCTGCCGTCGGCGCGGGGGTCGTGGGACTGACCCGGCCGGCCGGCCCGACCGGGTACGGAACCTGCGGGGCGGCAGCGGTGTATGAAGAGTGGGAGCCGCCGCCGGTGACGACTGCCGGCCGTCGAAGGGATGCGTACCGTGCAACGTCCTGCTGTGACAGCTGTAGTGGCTGCCTCTGTTCTCCTGCTCGCGGCGGGGTGTTCCGGCCCGGAGGAGAACGCGCCGGACGGCCGGAGGAGTTCCGCCCCGGCTTCCGGGGCCCCGGGCGGCGGGTCCGCTTCGCCGTCGGGCGACGCGGCCGGTCCCGGCTCCGGATCCCGCGCCGAGCCGCCGCCCGCCAAGGGGTCGGTCAAGGTGGTGAGCACCCTCGCCGAGGACCTCGAGTCGCCCTGGGGACTCGCCCCGCTGCCGGACGGCGACCTGCTGGTCTCCTCGCGCGACGAGGGGACCATCACGCGGATCGACGGCGAGAGCGGCAAGAAGACGGAGGTCGGCTCGGTGGCGGGGGTCGCGCCGGAGGGGGAGGGCGGGCTCATGGGCCTGGCCGTCTCACCGTCCTTCGCCTCGGACCACATGGTCTACGCGTACTTCACCACCGCGTCCGACAACCGCATCGCCCGCCTGGCGTACGACGAGAAGAAACCCGCCGGGCAGCAGCTGGGCGCCCCGGACACCATCCTCAGAGGCATCCCGAAGGGCACGGTCCACAACGGCGGACGGATCGCCTTCGGTCCGGACAAGATGCTCTACGCCGGGACGGGCGAGACGGGTGACACGGGACTGGCGCAGGACAAGAAGTCGCTGGGCGGCAAGATCCTGCGGATGACCCCGGACGGTGATCCGGTGCACGGCAATCCGGAGGCGGACTCGGTCGTCTACTCCTACGGGCACCGCAATGTGCAGGGCCTGGCCTGGGACAGCGAGAAACGGCTGTGGGCCGCCGAGTTCGGCCAGAACACCTGGGACGAGCTCAATCAGATCCGGCCGGGCCGGAACTACGGCTGGCCGGAGGCCGAGGGCAGGAGCGGCAAGGAGGGATTCGTCGACCCGGTCGCGCAGTGGAGGACGGCCGAGGCGTCGCCGAGCGGTATCGCGTATGCCGCGGGCTCGGTCTGGATGGCGGGCCTGCGCGGCGAGCGGCTGTGGCGGATTCCGCTGGACGGTACGGAGCCGGTGGCCGGCCCTCAGCCGTTCCTGGAGGAGAAGTACGGCCGGCTGCGCACGGTGGTGGCGGCCGGCGACGACAAGCTGTGGCTGGTCACGAGTGAGACGGACACCCGGGGCACACCGGAACCGGGCGACGACCGGATCCTGGACCTGGAGGTGGAGTAACCCCTGGAAGGAGCGGAACCGGTCGGCCCGGCCGCCGTGAGCACACTCGGCATCCAGCACCCGTCACCGGCGCCCGTCATCCGGCCGCTGCCTCGGCCCGCTCCGGTACGTCGGTGAAGAGCCGCAGGCGGTGGGCCATCGCGGCGGCCTCGCCCCGGCCCGAGACGCCCAGTTTGGCCAGGATGTTGGAGACGTGGACGCTCGCCGTCTTGGGTGAGATGTAGAGCTCCTCGGCGATCTGCCGGTTGCTGCGGCCGGCCGCGACCAGGCGCAGTACGTCCTGTTCACGGGGGGTCAGGCCCAGCGACTCGGCCGGGCTCGCGGTCAGCGCCGGGGCTTCGGGGGCCCGGGTCAGCGAGAGGCGGGCACGCTGGGCGAGCAGCGCGGCGCTCCCACCGAGCGGACGGGCGCCCAGGTGCTCCGCCGCGGCCCGGACCAGCCGGAGCAGCTCGGCGGCCCGCTCGCGTTCGCCGGCGTTCAGTTCACGGAGGCTCACCGCACCGGTCCCGGTGTCGCCGCCGCCCGTGGCGGAGGCCGCGAGCAGGGACTCCGCCCAGCGCAGGCGAACGCGCGCCAGGTCGTACGGGCGCTCCAGGGGCTCGAACGCGGTGACGACACCGGCCCAGTCGTCGGGGGAGGCGCGGCCCTCGGCCCGGCGCAGCTCGGCGCGGACCCAGTGCGCGTACGCGTGCCAGAGCGGCGCCGGTGTGGCCAGCCGCTTCGCTCCGGCGCGGATCAGCTCCAGGGCCTCGGCCCGGCCCGCCTCCGCCGCCGGGAGGCCGCGTGCGTCCGCTTCGGCGGCGGCGGCTTCGGCCAGCAGGAACCAGGCGTAACGGTGCGTGCCGAGCGGGAAGCCCGCCGAGACGGTCTGCGCCAGTTTCGCGCGGACCTCCAGGACGTGGCCGCGGGCGGCGGCGATGGTCAGCTCGACCATGTGCAGCGGAAGGTCGTGCTGGGGCATCGGGTCGTGGCTGCCGAAGTACGCGCGGGCGGCCGCCGACTGCTCGTCGGCCTCGGTCAGTTCGCCGCGGGCCCGCGCCACGTCGGCCCGTATCCAGGCGGCGGCGCCGCGGGGCTTGGTGCTGGGCAGGGAGGCGCGCTCGATGCCCACGGCGTGCTCGACCGCCTCGCTCCAGCGCCCGAGGGAGGCGAGCGACTCGGCGAGATTCCCGCGGACCCAGGCTTCGCTGTCCGCGAGGCCGTACTGACGGGAGAAGGCGAGCCCTTCCTCCGCGACGGCGACCGCCTCCCGGGAGCGTCCCACTGACTCCAGATGGGAGGGGAGGTTGACGTAGACGCGGCCCGCCACGCTGGCCAGGCCCTGCCCGACCGTCTGTTCCTTGACGGCGTACAGCACGGCGAGGCCGCCTTCGACGTCGCCCGAGTCGACCATCAGGCCGCCCAGCGTGGTCCGCGCGGTGAGTTCGGTGTCCCTGGCACCGACCATGCGCGCGTACTCCACGGCCTGTTCGGCGGCGACCAGAGTCTCCGGACCGGGCTCGTGGAGCATGCCCCAGCCCGCCACCTGGGCCAGCACCTCCGCGTGGACGGCGGACGGCGGCAGCCCGCGCACGAGGTCGCGCGCGGTGGCCAGCTCGGACCAGCCGTCGCCCCGCGCGAGGCTCGACACCATCCTGGCGCGCTGGACCCAGAACCAGGCTTCGCGCAGGGGCTCGTCCTCGCCCTCCAGGATCCGCAGCGCCTTCTTCGCGATCTTGAGCGCCCGTTCGCGCTCACCGCCGAACCGGCCGGCGACGGTGGCTTCCGCCATGAGGTCGAGGTAGCGCAGGGGCGTGGTCGCGGGGTCGCAGCCGCAGGGCGGGTAGACCCCGGCGTAGTCGACGGGGCGCAGCACGGCGCGGACGTCGGCGGGGGCGTCGTCCCACAGCTCCATGGCGCGCTCCAGGAGGCGCAGTTGCTCGGCGTAGGCGTGGCGGTGGCGCGCCTCGACGGAAGCCTTCAGCACGGCGGGGAGCGCCTTGGCCGCGTCGTGCGCGGCATACCAGTAGCTGGCGAGACGCGTGGCGCACTCGTCGGCCGGTACGAGCGTGGGGTCGGCCTCCAGCGCTTCGGCGTACCGCCGGTTGAGCCGGGAGCGCTCGCCGGGCAGCAGGTCGTCGCTGAGCGCCTCGCGCACCAGGGAGTGCCGGAAGCGGTAGCCGTCGCCGTCCGGGGTCGCGAGGAGCAGGTTGGCGCCCACGGCGGCCCTCAGCGCCTCGATCAGATCGTCCTCGGGGAGCCGGGCGACGGCGAGCAGCAGCCGGTACTCGACGGTGGAACCGCCCTCGGCGACGGTCCTGGCGACCTTCTGGGCGTCCTCGGGCAGCGCTTCGACCCGTACGAGCAGGACGTCGCGCAGGGAGTCGCTCAGGCCCGTGGTGCAGCCGGTCCCGATGCAGCAGGCCAGTTCCTCGACGAAGAACGCGTTGCCGTCGGAGCGCGTGAACACCTCTTCGACCAGGGCCGCTTCCGGCTCGGTGGCGAGGATGCCGGTCAACTGGCGGTGCACTTCCGAGCGGTTGAAGCGGGCCAGCTCGATGCGCCGGACGGTGCGCAGCCGGTCGAGTTCGGCGAGGAGGGGCCGCAGGGGGTGGCGGCGGTGGATGTCGTCCGCGCGGTAGGTGCCGATGACGACAAGGCGCCCGCGCCGCAGCGTGCGGAAGAGGTAGGCGAGGAGGTGGCGGGTGGAGGTGTCGGCCCAGTGCAGGTCCTCCAGGGCGAGGACGACCGTACGGTCCGCGGTGATGCGCTCCAGGAGGCGGACGGTCAGCTCGAAGAGGCGCGCCATGCCGTCTTCGCTGTGCTGGTCGCGGGAGGTCTCGCCCAGTTCGGGCAGGAGCCTGGCCAGTTCGTCCTCCTGGCCCGCGGCCGCTGCGGCGACCTCGTCGGGGAGCCTGCGCCGCAGGGTGCGCAGCGCGGTGGAGAACGGCGCGAAGGGCAGCCCGTCGGCGCCGATCTCGACGCAGCCGCCCACCGCGACGACGGCGGCCTGCCGGCAGGCCGCCGCGAAGAACTCCTCGACGAGGCGGGTCTTGCCCACCCCGGCCTCACCGCCCACGAGCAGCGCCTGCGGCTCGCCCGCGGTGGCGCGGGCGAGCGCATCGGTGAGCTGGGCCAGTTCGCCGGCGCGGCCGACGAACACCGGGCTGACAGACCTGGTTTCCACATCGCTGAGCATCGCACAGGGGTCCGACAACGCGGGACCCATTACCGCACGCGCGGAAGGCATGATCGTCGTCTCGTGTCCTTCACGCCGCCACCCGGCCACGCGGCCACCCGGTCACGCGGCGCGCGCGAACCGGCTGCGCAGTGAACTCACCGGCCCTTCCGGGGCGTTCTTCCCGGACGCGCGGGCGGCCCGCCGGGCCTTGGCGGCCTGCTGTACGAGGCGTTCGGCGGCGGCCCGGCGCATCAGTTCGGCCGCGTGCTGCTGCTGGATCTCGTGCTGGAACATGGTGTTCTCCTTGGTGAGCCGTTCATCGGGACGTTTTCCTCGATGTCTCGACTCTCGCTTCCCAGGGGGCCCCGGCACATCGGGAGAGTGCCGCATCTTGGCAGCACGAAGGGCCTTAGGGACGTACGCGCAGGTGTACGTACGTCCCTAAGGCCCCTGGTGCGGATGCCCTACTGGCCTGCTCCGGGGCCCGTTTCCGCCGCGGGCGGCACAGGCATGGCAGCGAAGAGGCCCAAGTACACCCCGGCGGAGACGAGCAGTCCGAGGGCGCCGGGGGCGAAGCCCGCCCGGGCGGAGGAGCGGATCCGGCCGGAGTGGTGGATGCTGCCGGGCCTACCGGGTGCCGGGCGGACCAGCACCACGACGACGACGGCCGGGGCGGGCAGTGCGAAGCCGCCGTTGGCGAGGACGGTCATGGCCGGCCGTTGCCGTACAGCGCGGCGACCTGGTCGGCGGGGCTGTCGGTCTGCGCGGGTCCCCGGCCGGCCGATGAGTGTCCGGCGCTCGGCGGCGACACGGCCGGTCCAGGTGGCGGTGAGGGCGGCGGGCCCGAGCACCGTGGAGACCACGGCGGCGGGGCCGACGCCGCTGCCGCTGCCGACGCCGGAGGAGGCGCGCGGGGCCTCGTCCGAAACGTCCGCGCCGTCGTGCTCGGCGTCCGGCGTCGGCAGCCTTACTGGTCTCCTCTTCGGCGATCTCGTCGCTCTTCTCGGGCGCGTCCGCGGCGACGGCGGCGGCTGCTGCTGCTTCGTCGGACTCGGTACGGGCTGTGACTGTCGTACGCCGCACGCCGGGTGCCGTTTCTGAGAGCTCCCTCAACGCGCCTCGCGCCACTCCCGCGCCAGCACGGACCAGATCTCCGTGTCGTGCCGCACCCCCCGGTGGGGGAAGTTTTCGCGCAGTACGCCGTCCCGTGTCATCCCCAGCCGCTTCGCGACATTGACGCTCGCGGTGTTCGCGGAGGACACCCTCCACTCGACGCGGTGCATTCCGCGCTCGTCCACCGCCCAGTCGATCAGCACCCGCACGGCGCGCGTGACCAGGCCGCGGCCCACCGCGGACTCCTCCAGCCAGCAGCCCACCTCGCAGGTGCCCGACGCCGCGTCGAAGATCCGGAAGAGGACCCCGCCGACGAGCGTGCCCTCGCGCCAGATGCCGTAGAGCCGGCCGGTGTCGGCGGCCTGCTTGTCGGCGTACGACTGGAGGAAGGCCCGCGCCGAACCGAGGTCCGTGGCGGCCGCCGCCAGTCCGATGTACCGGCCGATGTACGCGCGCCCACGGTCCATGTGGGCCAGGTACTCCTCGGCCCGCCACGGCTCCAGGGGGCGCAGTTCGGCGTCGTCACCCAGCGGTATCGCGAACATCCTGCTCCTTGCCGGCTAGGGCACGAGCTGCTGGGAGCCCTCCGGCCCGCCCGTGCGCTGGACGTCGATCTTTTCATGCGCGGTGGGGGACCCGGGGGGTTCGATGCTGATGCGCGGCAGCCACCGGTCCAGCCGGCGCGGCAGCCACCAGTTGGCGCCGCCCAGCATGTGCATCAGGGCGGGCACCAGGAGCGTACGGAGAACGAACGCGTCCAGGGCGACGGCCGCCGCCAGCGCGATGCCGAACATCGCGATCACGCGGTCGCCGCTGAGCACGAAGGCCAGGAAGACCGCGATCATGATCACGGCAGCGGAGTTGATCACGCGGCTGGTCTCGGCGAGGCCGACGCGCACCGCCCGCCGGTTGTCACCGGTCTCCAGCCACTCCTCGTACATCCGGCTGACCAGGAAGACCTGGTAGTCCATCGAGAGCCCGAAGAGCACCGACACCATGATCACCGGCAGGAACGGCTCGATCGGCCCCGCGCTGCCGAGGCCGAGCAGCTCGCTCCCCCAGCCCCACTGGAAGACGGCCACGACGACTCCGAAGGAGGAGGTGACGGCGAGCACGTTCATCAGCGCGGCCTTGAGCGGGATGCCGACGCTGCGGAAGGCGAGCAGCAGCAGGACGCAGCCGAGCGCGATCACGGCGCCGACGAAGAGCGGCAGCTTGCCGACGATGACCTCGGCGAAGTCGTCGTAGCTCGCGGTCACCCCGCCGACGTACACGTCGAGCGACGTGCCCTGCTGGACCTGGGGCAGCACGCTGTCGCGCAGCCGGTCGACGAGCTCGCTGGTGTCCTGCGACTGCGGCGACGACTGCGGTACGACGGTGAGGGCCGCCGTGTCGCCGCTGCCGTTGTACGTCACCGGGCTGACGGACGCGACGCCTTCGGTGGTGCGCACGGCGCCTTCCAGGGCGGCCATGGCGGCGCGGTCGTCGGAGCCGTCGACTTCGGCGACGAGTGTCAGCGGGCCGTTGCTGCCGGGGCCGAAGCCTTCGGCGAGCAGGTCGTACGCCGCGCGGGTCGTCGTGGACGCCGGGTTGTTGCCCTGGTCGGACGTGCCCAGATGGAGAGAGAGCGTCGGCAGCGCGAGGACCAGCATGACGACCGCGGCGACGGCGCCCAGCAGTTTGGGCCGGCGCTCGACGAAGGCGGACCAGCGGGCGGCGAAGCCGGTGGGGAGGTCGGGCCGCGGGCCGTGCTCGGCGAGCTGCCTGCGCTCGCGGCGGCTGAGCGCCCGCGCGCCGATGAGGGAGAGCAGGGCGGGCAGCAGGGTCACCGATGCGGCGACGGTGAGGACGACGGTGAGCGAGGCGGCGATCGCGACGCCGTTGAGGAAGGACAGGCGCAATATCAGCATGCCGAGCAGGGCGATGCAGACGGTGGCGCCCGCGAAGACGACCGCGCGGCCGGTCGTGGCGACCGCGTCCACCGCCGCCTCGGTGACGGACAGGCCGCGGCGCAGTCCCCTGCGGTGGCGGGTGACGATGAACAGGGCGTAGTCGATGCCGACGCCGAGCCCGACCAGCATGCCGAGCATCGGCGCGAAGTCGGCGACCGTCATGACGTGGCCGAGCAGCACTATGCCCGCGTACGCGGTGCCGACGCCGACCAGGGCGGTGGCTATGGGCAGCAGGCTGGCGGCGAGCGAGCCGAAGGCGACGAAGAGGACGACGGCCGCGACCACGACCCCGACGATCTCGCTGACGTGCCCGCTGGACGTCTCGGTGAGGGCTATGGCGCTGCCGCCGAGCTCCACCTGGAGTTCGGCGGTCTCCGCGTCCTTGGCGGTGTCCACGACGGCCTTGGCCTGCCGCTCGAGAGCGTCGCCGGCCTGCGCGCCGAAGGTGACGGTGGCGTAGGCGGTGTGCCCGTCGGCGCTGATCCGGCCCGCGCCCTCGCGCTCGTACGGGCTGATGACGGTCGCGACGCCGGGGAGGTCCTCGATGGCGTCGAGCGTCCGCGTCATCGACTGCTGGACTCCGGCGGCCTGCACGGTGGTGCGGCCCGCGGTGTGCCAGACGACGGTGTTGCCGTCGCCTCCCCCGCCGTCGAATCCGGCGTCGAGGAGGGCGGCGGCGCGGCCCGACGGGGTGCCGGGCACCTCGTAGTCGTTGGTGTACGAAGAACCGGCGACGCCTGCGGCTCCGGCCACCGCGCCGAGCGCGAGCAGCCACAGCAGGACTGCGGCGAAACGGTGCCTGACGCACCACCGTGCGATTGCTGCCAACGGACCGGCTCCCTGGGGGTAGTGGCTCTTCACAGGGAACGACAGCCCGCAAAGACCTCATGCCCTACGCTCAGCCACTCTGGCACCCAAACCTGATCAATTGTCCCTTTCGTGCGCTTACTCACATGTGCTTGCTCACACACGGTTGTTCACACGCGCTCGCCCATACGCCGGCGCGGGAGGCCGGGCGGTGGACCCGGTCCCCCGCGCACCACCCGGCGCTTCAGCCCGAGACGCTCGCACGTCCGTTCTCCACGTGCCCCATGAGGCGCCTGCGGAAAGCAGCGTCACCCGTAACGCTGATCTCCAGGTCGTACCAGCCGTGCGCGTCGGCGGCCGAGTGCACCACGGTGCGGCTGCGGCCCGGCTTCACCGTGACCTCGCGGGGACGCCTCCCGCCGAGGTCGGCCTCGTCGGCGTACGCGAGTGTCCGCACGGTGAAGATCAGCGGCTCCCTGCCCCGGTTGACGAGGGTGAGATGCAGGTCACGGTCGCGTGCGTCGAGGTACGAGGAGACCTCGGCGGCACCCGCCTCCGTACCGGCGAACTCGCGGCGGAAGCCGTTCGGCCCGGTGATCGTGAAGCGGTAGGCGTCCTTGGTGAGGGGTACGTCCCATCGCGCCGTGCCCCTTACGTCCCGGTGCTGCGGAACGGCGAACTCACCGGCGTACGGATAAAGGGCGAAGTGCGCGCTCGCGCGCCCCGTGTTGCTGAGCGCGACCTTGAAGACGCCGCCCTCGGCCCTGCCGTGGGCGTCCGGCTGGTACGGCAGCGGGCGCGCGGGGCGCGTCCCCTCCTCCTGTACGGGCATGTGCTGCTCCGGCGGGGGCACGGGCCGCCAGCGTCCCGTGAAGGGCGGGATCGCTCCCGGCCGTTCCACCTCGGGCTGCCGGCGTCCGCGCTCGAAGTCGAAGGCGGAGGTCAGGTCGCCGGTGACGGTCCGGCGCCAGGGTGTGATGTTGGGCTCCTCGACGCCCGTCCACCGCTCCAGGAAGCGGATCACGGAGGTGTGGTCGAAGACCTCGGAGCAGACGTACCCGCCGACGGTCCACGGCGAGACCACCAGCATCGGAACCCGGATGCCGAGCCCGGTCGGGCGGCCCTGCCACCGCTCGTCGGTGTTGTCCGCGGGCGGGACGGGCGGCGGGACGTGATCGAAGAAGCCGTCGTTCTCGTCGTAGTTGATCAGCACGACGGTGTGGCGCCAGACGTCCGGATGCGAGGCGAGCGCGTCCAGCACCTGGTAGACGAGCGAGGCGCTGGCGACCGGCGACGAGGAGCCGGGGTGCTCCGAGTCGACCGCCGAGGGCACCAGGTACGACACCTCGGGCAGCCTGCCCGCCGCCACGTCGGCCCGGAAGTGACCGGCGAGCCCCCCCGTCTCGACGCGCCGCAGTCCGCGCTCGAAGAGCGAGCGCTCCTCGGCGCTCAGCGCGGCCACGCCCGCGTCCAGCGCGGTGAGCAGCCGCTCGCGCCCGGCGGCGTCGTCCGTGTGGCGGACCTCGGCGTAGAAGGCCTCCATGTAGGTGAAGCCGCCGGGGACCTTCGCGAGCGCCTTGCGGGCGATCTTCTTGAAGGTCGTGAAGAACTCGATGTTGTTGTCGGTGAAGTTCTCCCACTCCGTGTACGTCTTCCAGCTGCGGCCCGCCTTCTCCAGCCGCTCCGCGTACGTCGGCCACGGGTAGCCGGGGTGGCTGCCCTCGGCGTACGCCGCGTTGGTGACGGCCCGGCTGCCGTCGGCCTCGAAGCCGGTCCAGCCGCTCCACAGGTGGTTGCGGTTCGGGCTCGTGGACGTGTGGATCGACGAGTGGTAGGCGTCGCAGATGGTGAAGGTGTCCGCGAGCTCGTAGTGCATCGGCAGGTCGCGGCGGTCGTAGTACGCCATGGTGGCGCCGGTCTTGGCCGACACCCAGCCGTCCATCCAGCCCTGGTTCCAGGCTTTGGCGCCGCCGCCCCACGAGTGGTCGAGGTCGCCTATGTACTGGAGGTCCTTCTTCTGCGCCTCGGCCGCGTCCCGTACGGGGAAGGGCAGGACGGTGCGCAGCGGCCCGGGCTGCTCGTAGACCGGCTTCCCGGAGGGGAGCTCCACGGCGTTGCGGTCACCGAAGCCACGTACGCCGCGCAGGGTGCCGAAGTAGTGGTCGAAGGACCGGTTCTCCTGCATGAGAACGACGACGTGCTTGACCGCCTTCAGCCCGCCCGAGGGCGGTTCCGCGGCTGCCGCCGCCCGCAGCGAGGGCGGGAGCAGCGACCCGGCCGCGGCGGCGCCGAGGGCGCCTCCGCCCAGCGCGAGCATCCTTCTGCGCGAAATGTCCGATGACACGCCCGACCTCCCAGTCGACAGCCAATGGTCCACCTGCGATCCATTGAGTGGTACGCCTGGGACGGTAGTGAGGCCGGGTGGCGACGAGAAGACCCGGTGACGACTCCGGCGTGAACGTCCAAGACAAGGCGCGAAGAGTCCAAGCGCGATCCGGCCACACGGCGCGGCTCAGCGGTGCGAGGTTCAGCGACGAGTGGGCCCGGTCGGTCCTTCCTGGACTTCCGGGGCTTTCCGGCCTTCTTGCGCGGCGGAGCGACCGGCACCACCGTCCGCAGATGGCGGCGCACCCCGTCCGTCATCGCGGCCGGCCGATCGATCTGGCCTTCCGTCAGCAGATCGACGTATCCCCCGCGGACGGTCGCGAGATGACCGGGAGCGGCCCCCTCCAGGACGGCGCGCCCCTCGTCGGTGAGCACGGCGAGCACACCGCGCTCGTCCGACGGACCGCCTGGAGCCCGCCGTCGGACTGCTCATCCAGCTCGCCTTCGGCCAGGGCCCCGGGCCCGGCATCGGCCTCCCCCTCGCACGCGGCAGCCCGACGCCCGGGGGTGCGTCTGCTCCGTACGCCGAAGGGGCGGCGCACCGGATGCTCCCGGTGCGCCGCCCCTCGTCGTACCCGTACAGGCGTACGGGCGTCAGCCCTCGCTCACGCCCAGCTTCTCCAGGATCAGCTCGCGCACGCGCGCCGCGTCCGCCTGGCCGCGCGTGGCCTTCATGACCGCGCCGACCAGCGCACCCGCCGCCGCGACCTTGCCGCTGCGGATCTTGTCCGCGATGCCGGCGTTGGCCGCGATGGCCTCGTCCACGGCCGTGGACAGCGCGCCCTCGTCCGAGACGACCTTCAGGCCGCGCTTCTCGACGACGTCGTCCGGGCCGCCCTCGCCCGCGAGGACGCCCTCGATGACCTGGCGGGCCAGCTTGTCGTTGAGCGAGCCCTCCTTCACCAGGGCGGTGACGCGGGCGACCTGCTCGGGCGTGATCGGCAGCGACGCGAGGTCGCGGCCGGACTCGTTGGCGTTACGGGCCAGCTCGCCCATCCACCACTTGCGCGCCGAAGCTGCGTCCGCGCCCGCCCCGATCGTCGCGACGATCGGGTCGATCGCACCGGCGTTCAGCATCGACTGCATGTCGTGCTCGCTGACGCCCCACTCCTCGCGCAGCCGGTTGCGGCGCACCCGCGGCAGTTCGGGCAGACCCCGGCGGAGCTCCTCGACCCACTCGCGCGAAGGGGCCACGGGGACCAGGTCGGGCTCCGGGAAGTACCGGTAGTCCTCGGCGTTGTCCTTGATGCGGCCGGCCGTGGTGGAGCCGTCCTCCTCGTGGAAGTGCCGGGTCTCCTGGACGATCGTGCCGCCGGAGTCGAGCACCGCGGCGTGCCGCTGGATCTCGAAGCGGGCCGCGCGCTCCACCGAGCGCAGGGAGTTGACGTTCTTCGTCTCGGAGCGCGTACCGAACTCCTCGCGGCCGTGCGGCCGCAGCGAGAGGTTCACGTCGCAGCGCATCTGGCCCTGCTCCATGCGCGCCTCGGAGACGCCGAGCGCCTTGATGAGCTCGCGGAGCTCGGCGACGTACGCCTTCGCGACCTCGGGGGCCCGCTCGCCCGCGCCCTCGATCGGCTTGGTGACGATCTCGATGAGCGGGATGCCGGCCCGGTTGTAGTCCAGGAGGGAGTGGGACGCGCCGTGGATACGGCCCGTCGCGCCGCCGACGTGCAGCGACTTGCCGGTGTCCTCCTCCATGTGGGCGCGCTCGATCTGCACGCGGAAGATCTCGCCGTCCTCCAGCTGGACGTCCAGGTAGCCGTTGAAGGCGATCGGCTCGTCGTACTGGGAGGTCTGGAAGTTCTTCGGCATGTCCGGATAGAAGTAGTTCTTCCGGGCGAAGCGGCACCACTCGGCGATCTCGCAGTTGAGCGCGAGGCCGATCTTGACGGCCGACTCGACGCCGATCGCGTTGACGACCGGGAGCGAGCCGGGCAGACCCAGGCAGGTGGGGCAGGTCTGGCTGTTGGCGTCCTGCTTGAGCTCCGTGGAGCAGCCGCAGAACATCTTCGTCTTTGTGCCGAGCTCGACATGGACCTCCAGGCCCATGACGGGGTCGTAGGTCGCGAGGGCGTCCTCGTACGACACCAGTTCAGTGACGGTCACGGTGAAACTTTCCCTCTCAGCCCAGCAGGACGTCGTCGTCGCCGAGCTTCTTCAGCTCGCGGTAGAGCAGAGCGAGGCCGGTGACGATGGCGGCGGCGGAGACAGCGGCGTCGACGAGACGGAGCGTGTCATTGTCCTTGCGGGCCATACGGGCCTGCTTGACGACGCTGATCGCGCCGAAGGCGGTGGAGCCGATCGACAGGTACGTAGCGGCCTTGGAATTCTTGAATCCCTTGGCCTTGATGGGCATGGGGCTCACAGCGACGGTGCCTCCTCAAGCAGCGGGTGGCCCCACTTTTCCACGAAGGCTGCCTCTACGGCGGCGCCGACCTTGTAGAGACGGTCGTCCTTCATGGCGGGGGCGATGATCTGGAGACCGACCGGCATGCCGTCCTCGGGCGCCAGGCCGCAGGGCAGCGACATGGCGGCGTTGCCGGCCAGGTTGGTCGGGATCGTGCACAGGTCCGCGAGGTACATCGCCATCGGGTCGTCGGCGCGCTCGCCGATCGGGAAGGCGGTGGTGGGCGTGGTCGGCGAGACGATCACGTCGACCTTCTCGAACGCCTTCTCGAAGTCCTGCGTGATGAGCGTACGGACCTTCTGCGCCGAGCCGTAGTACGCGTCGTAGTAGCCGGAACTGAGCGCGTACGTACCGAGGATGATCCGGCGCTTGACCTCGTCGCCGAAACCGGCCTCACGGGTGAGGGCGGTGACCTCCTCGGCGGACTTCGTGCCGTCGTCGCCGACCCGCAGGCCGTAGCGCATGGCGTCGAAGCGGGCCAGGTTGGAGGACGCCTCGGAGGGGGCGATGAGGTAGTACGCGGAGAGGGCGAGGTCGAAGGACGGGCAGTCCAGCTCCACGACCTCGGCGCCGAGCCCGCGCATCAGCTCGACCGACTCGTCGAAGCGCTGGAGGACACCGGCCTGGTAGCCCTCGCCGCGGAACTGCTTGACGACGCCGACGCGCATGCCGGCGACGGAGCCGTTGCGGGCGGCCTCGACGACCGGCGGGACCGGGGCGTCGATGGAGGTCGAGTCGAGCGGGTCGTGCCCGGCGATGACCTCGTGCAGGAGCGCGGCGTCCAGGACCGTACGGGCGCAGGGGCCGCCCTGGTCGAGGGAGGAGGAGAACGCGACCATGCCGTAGCGGGAGACGCCGCCGTACGTCGGCTTGACGCCGACGGTGCCGGTGACGGCGGCGGGCTGGCGGATGGAGCCGCCGGTGTCCGTGCCGATGGCCAGGGGCGCCTCGTACGACGCGAGGGCGGCGGAGGAGCCGCCTCCGGAGCCGCCGGGGATCTTGGTCAGGTCCCAGGGGTTGCCGGTCGGGCCGTACGCGCTGTTCTCGGTGGAGGACCCCATGGCGAACTCGTCCATGTTGGTCTTGCCGAGGATGACGACGTCGGCCGCCTTGAGCTTCTTGGTCAGCGTCGCGTCGTACGGCGGGATCCAGCCTTCGAGGATCTTCGAGCCGACCGTGGTCGGGACGCCCTCGGTGGTGAAGATGTCCTTGAGCGCGAGCGGTACGCCGGCCAGCGGGCCGAGCTTCTCGCCGTTCGCCCGCTTCGCGTCGACGGCGCGCGCCTGGGCCAGGGCTCCCTCGCGGTCGACGTGCAGGAAGGCGTGCACCTTCTCGTCGACGGCGTCGATACGGGCCAGGTGGGCCTCGGTCACCTCGACGGCCGTGAGCTCCCCCGAAGCGATCTTCGAGGCGGTCTCGGCTGCGGTGAGCCTGATGATGTGCGTGTGGTCCGTCATGACTGTTTAGTCCTCCCCCAGGATCTGCGGCACCTTGAAACGCTGCTGCTCCTGAGCGGGGGCACCGGAGAGGGCCTGCTCCGGGGTGAGCGACGGACGGACCTCGTCCGCGCGCATGACGTTGGTCAGCGGCAGCGGGTGGGAGGTCGGCGGTACGTCTTGGTCGGCGACCTCGGAGACGCGGGCGACCGCGCCGATGATGTCGTCGAGCTGACCGGCGAAGTGATCGAGCTCTTCGCCCTTCAGCTCCAGACGCGCCAGCCGTGCGAGGTGGGCGACCTCCTCGCGCGTGATGCCAGGCATGCAGCGATCCTCTGGGGTGAGTGTGTGGGTTTTGGCCCAATCCTATGGGGCGCGGGCCCCTGCCCACGAAACGGTGGCCCTGTGACACCTCTGTGACGGCGGCGCATTGAGGGAGTGACCGGAGAGCAGGTGGCTTCGTACCGGTCATGACGTGGTGATCCACGCGCGGGAGGGCATGTGGCCGAGGGCCCGGAGCCGACGAGGTGAGTCGACGAATCCGAAATGCTCGGGATGAGCCGGCAGGACCCCGCGCAGGCGGGAGTGCTGCGCGAGTCCCTGGAGGAACTCGCCTCGGGACGGGGCGGGGACGCCCTCAGGGAAATGGCGCAGGAGGTCCTTCGCCCCGGCCATGACCACGGCGGTGCACGGCTTCTCCGCGGCGGACGGATTCGCCGGGGTCAGTTCCGGGCGGCTACGGCCACCGCGCGGTCCAGAGACGGAGGAACCACCCATGTCTTTCATGTTCGGCGACAGCCCCGACGCTCGTGAACTGTTCCTCACCCGCGTGCGCGACCTGACCGTCGGGTGGACACCCGGCTGCCTGCTGTTCGCGTGGTTCCTGACCAGGGAAGAGGGCTGGCACACGAGCTTCCTCGCCCTGTGCGTGCTGCCGCCCGTCGCGGCGCACCTGGGCATCCGCGCCAAGTGCGAGATCCGCGCGGGCCTCGCCCGGGGGCGGGCGCCCTGGCCCTTGCGTTCCTCCCGCTGATCGCCGCAGTCGAGCTCTCCAGGCCGCGGCTAGTTCACCACCTGGCCGGAGGGAGCCGGGGACGGGGACGGGCGCTGGGCCTCCTCCAGGGCCGCCGCGGCGACCCGGTCCAGGTCGACCTGGCGGTGCCAGCCCCGCTCGCCGCGGGCGAGGAGCCATGCCGTCGCCTCGTCCGGCGGCATGGCGGCGGCCACCAACCAGCCCTGCACCGCGTCGCAGCCCAGGTCCCGCAGCCGCTCCCACGTCTCGTCGTCCTCGACCCCCTCGGCCACCACCAGCAGGCCCAGCGAGTGGGCGAGGTCGACCGTGCAGCGGACGATCTCGGCGTCCTCGTTGTCGATCGCGAGCCGGGCCACGAACGACCGGTCGATCTTGAGCTCGCTCACCGGGAGCCGGCGGAGGTGGACCAGGGAGGAGTAGCCCGTACCGAAGTCGTCCAGGGACATCTTCACGCCGTGCCCGGTCAACCCGGCCAGGGTGTCGGCCGCCCGCTGCGGATCCTCCAGCAGCACGTGCTCCGTTATCTCCAGCTGGAGGGAGCCGGCGGGGACACCGTGCCGGGCCAGCCGCGCCGCCACCGCGCCGGCGAACCCCGGCGTGTGCACGTCGCGCGGCGACACGTTCACCGCCACCGGGGTGTTCAGCCCCTGCTTCCGCCAGCGGGCGACCTGCGCGAGCGCGGTCTCCAGGACGTACTCCGTCAGGTGCGGCATCAGGCCCGACGACTCCGCGATGGCGATGAACTCGTCCGGAGGGACCCGTCCCCGCTCCGGGTGCACCCACCGGACCAGCGCCTCGAGGCCGGCCACCTGTCCGTCGAAACGGACCTTCGGCTGGTAGTGGAGCTCGACCTCGCTCGCGTCCAGCGCGCGCCGCAGATCGCCCAGCAGGCCGAGCCGGTCCGGGGTGTTGCTGTCGCGCTTGGACTCGTAGACCTCGACGCCCGTACGGTCCCGCTTGGCCTGGTACATCGCCACGTCGGCCCGGCGCAGCAGCCCTTCCGCGTCCAGCGCGTGGTCGGGGAAGACGGCGACGCCCGCACTGGCCTCCAGAACGAGCGTCAGGCCGTCCAGATCGAGCGGGGAGGAGAGCTCGGCCACCAGGTGCCTGGCGACGCGCTGCGCACTGGTCGTCGAATCGGCGGTCGGGAGCAGGACCGCGAACTCGTCGCCGCCGAGCCGCGCGGCCTCCGCCCCGCGCGGCAGCGCCAGCCGCAGCCTGTCGGCTATCTGGAGCAGCAGCCGGTCGCCCGCCAGATGACCGAGCGTGTCGTTGACCGCCCTGAAGCGGTCGAGGTCTATCAGGACGAGAGCGGTCCTGGTGCCGGTGTTCTCGGCCTCCTCCAGCGCGGGCCAGGTCCGCTCCAGCAGCCACTGCCGGTTGGGCAGCCCGGTCAGCGGGTCCCGCAACTGCTCCTCCGCCCTCGCCCTGGCTATCCACAGGGTGGAGTCCAGGGCGATCAGCGGTACGGCGAACAGCGGCAGCAGGACGGGCAGCGCCACCGCGATCACACAGATCAGCGGTGCGATGCCGAGCAGGGCGACCGCGACGAGCCCCTGCCGGTACAGCGCCGTCCGGGCGACCGACGGCAGCCGTCCGCTCCTGGGCGCCAGCGCGTACCAGAGCAGGACGCGCGTGAGGGCGAGATACGCCAGGGCGGCCAGGGCGACCTCCGGGACCGCCCCCACCCCCCACTCCAGCGGGTTCCAGGGCCTCTCGACGGTCGGTACGTCACCGAACACGGCCAGCACGAGTGCCGCGGCGCCTATGCCCAGGATGTCCACCGCGCCGTGCAGCAGCCCCTGCCGCCAGCGGTGCCTGCGGGCCATGCCGACCAGCACCACGACGGCCAGGCTGACCAGGCCGGCGGGCACCCAGCCGTACAGCATCAGGACGGCGAGGGTGAGCGCGGCGCCGGAGCCCGTGCCGCCCCACCACCGGTCGCGGCCGAGGGCGACCAGGTGGCCGACGATGACTCCGGTGAGCAGCGCGAGGGACCAGCCCACGTCGCCGTCGGGGAACAGCGCGCGGTCCCCCGTCACGGCACCGAAGACCCCGGTGGCCAGGACGAGGGCGGCCAGTGTCACGACGGCGGCGGGCAGCACCCTCGGGGTGCCCGCCCACCGCCGCAGCCGTGAGGCCGGATCGGCGCTCTCGGTCGGTTTCATTGCGTCCCTCTCACAGCCGACGGTGCCCGTGCCACGCGATGGCCCCATTGTCGTGCCACCACGACGGAAAAACCTTCCCCACGCCCTTCATGAGCAGGGGACACCTCATCGCAGCCGCGCACGACAGGCGCACATCCCAACAGTAGGCCGCGGAAGGCTCTCGCGGGCAGCGGTCCACCGCTGTTGCCCGAATGCGCCCCAGCCGCCCCTGTCCGTCTGCTATGCGCTGAACGGGTGATACCGGCTGCGGTTCTTCCCCTCTCACCGGCCCTTTCCCCGCCCGGCGCCGCGCCTACTCCTCGACGGGCACAGCCGCTTCACGGGCTGCTTCCGGCCCCTGGGCCAAAAGGACGGCGAAACCCTCTTCGTTGAGGACGGGCACCTTCAACTGCATGGCCTTGTCGTACTTCGAGCCCGGGCTGTCACCGACCACCACGAACCCGGTCTTCTTCGAGACAGATCCAGTCACTTTCGCACCGAGGCTCTGGAGCGCCTCTTTCGCGCCATCCCGTGTGTGGTTCTGCAGGGTCCCGGTCACCACGACCGTGAGGCCCTCCAGCGGACGGGGCCCCTGGTCCGCACCGGCGCCCTCCTCCTCCATCCGCACCCCGGCCGCCCGCCACTTGCGCAGGATCTCCCGGTGCCAGTCCTCTTCGAACCACTGTTTGAGCGAGGCGGCGATGGTGGGTCCGACGCCCTCCACGGCGGCCAGTTCCTCCTGTGTCGCCTGCTCGATCCGCTCCAGCGAACGGAACTCACGGGCCAGCGCCTCCGCCGCGACCGGCCCCACGTGGCGGATGGACAGCCCGGTGATGACCCGGGCCAGCGGCCGCTCCTTCGCCGCCTCGATGTTCTTCAGCATGGCGAGGGTGTTCTTCTTCGGTTCGCCCTCCTGGTTGGCGAAGAACGTCACCATCTTCTCCTCGCCCGTCTTCGGGTCCCGCTTGGGAAGGCCCGAATCCTGGTCCAGGACGTACGACTTGATGGGCAGCAGCTGCTCCACCTTCAGGTCGAAGAGGTCGCCCTCGTCGCGCAGCGGCGACTCGGCCGGCTCCAGCGGCCGGGTGAGCGCGGCCGCCGCGACGTACCCGAAGTTCTCGATGTCCAGGCACTTGCGGCCGGCCAGGTAGAACAGCCGCTCCCTCAACTGTGCCGGGCAGGAACGGCCGTTGGGGCAGCGGAGGTCGATGTCGCCCTCCTTCATGGCCTTCAGCGGCGTACCGCACTCGGGGCACCGGGACGGCATCACGAACTCCCGCTCGCCGCCGTCCCGCAGGTCGGCCACGGGCCCCAGGATCTCGGGGATGACGTCGCCCGCCTTGCGCAGCACCACCGTGTCCCCGATGCGTACGCCCTTGGCCTTCACCACTTCCTGGTTGTGCAGGGTGGCGAACTCGACCTCGGAACCGGCGACCGTGACCGGCTCCACCTGGGCGTACGGCGTCACGCGCCCCGTCCGCCCCACGCCGACCCGGATGTCGACCAGCTTGGTGTTGACCTCCTCCGGCGCGTACTTCCAGGCGATGGCCCAGCGCGGCGCCCGCGAGGTCGAGCCGAGCCGCCCCTGGAGGCGGATCTCGTCGAGCTTGACGACGACGCCGTCGATCTCGTGCTCCACGGAGTGCCGGTTCTCGCCGAAGTACGCGATGAACTCCCGTACGCCCGCGAGGTCCTTGACGACCCTGTTGTGCCGCGCGACCGGCAGGCCCCACTCGCGCAGCAGCTCGTACGCCTGCGACAGGCGGTCGATGTCGAAGCCCTCGCGGGCCCCGATGCCGTGCACCACCATGTGCAGCGGGCGGCCCGCGGTGACCTTCGGATCCTTCTGCCGCAGCGAACCGGCCGCCGCGTTGCGCGGGTTGGCGAAGGGTTTGTCCTGCGCCGCCACCAGCCGTGCGTTCAGCTCCTGGAACTTCTCCATCGGGAAGTAGACCTCGCCGCGGATCTCGACCAGGTCCGGGACCCGGTCGCCCTTCAGCCGCTCCGGAACGTCCGCGATCGTACGGACGTTGGGCGTGATGTCCTCGCCCGTGCGCCCGTCGCCCCGGGTCGCGGCCCGGGTCAGCCGGCCCTTCTCGTACGTCAGGTTGACCGCGAGGCCGTCCACCTTCAGCTCGCACAGCAGGTGGTACGGCACGGCGCCCAGCTCGCTCGCCACACGCTCGCCCCAGGCCGTGAGCTCCTCGTCGTCGAAGGCGTTGTCGAGGGAGAGCATGCGCTCGCGGTGCTGGACGGCGGTGAAGTCCGTCTCGTACGCTCCCGCGACCTTCTGGGTCGGCGAGTCGGGCGTGCGCAGCTCGGCGTACTCCTCCTCCAGCGCCTCCAGCGTCCGCAGCAGCTTGTCGAACTCCGCGTCGCTGATGACCGGCTGGTCCTTCACGTAGTACCGGAAGCGGTGCTCCTCGATCTGCTCGGCGAGCTGTGCGTGCCGCTCCCGTGCCTCCGCGGGCACTGCCGCCTGCTGTTCGCCAGCCATCGTCCTGTCCTCCCGTTTCCGGTCCCGTCCCCGTTACTCAGGGTTGTCCGCGAGTGATCTCGCCGCCCGGGCGCAGTGTGCGAGCGCCGCGCGCGCATACGCGGGAGAAGCCCCCGCGAGCCCGCACGACGGAGTGATCACCAGGGACTCGGCGAGAGTCCCCGGATTCAGCCCCAGCCTGCGCCACAGCGTCCTGACACCCATGACGCTACCGGCCGGGTCCGACAACACCGTGTCGGTGCCCGGCACGATTCCGGCGAACAGCTGCGTACCGCCCTCCACGGCCTCACCGATCGCCTCCTCGTCACGCTCGGTGAACAGCGAGAAGTCGAACGAGACCCCGGCGGCGCCGGCCCGGCGCAGCAGGGCGAACGGCACGTCCGGCGCGCAGGAGTGGACCACCACCGGGCCGTCGGCGGCCCCCATCACGTCCCGCAGCGTTCCCTCGACGACCTGGCGGTCCACCGCCCGGTATGTCCGGTACCCGCTCGCCGTCCTGACCTGTCCGCGCAGGACGGCCGTCAGCGACGGCTCGTCGAGCTGGAGCACCACCCGGGCGCCCGGCACCCGCCGCCGCACCTCCGCCAGGTGCGCGCGCAGCCCCTCGGCCAGCGAGCCCGCGAGGTCCCGGACCGCGCCCGGGTCGCCCAGCGCCGCCTCGCCGCCGCGCAGCTCCAGCCCCGCCGCCAGCGTCCACGGTCCGACGGCCTGCACCTTGAGCGGTCCCGTGTACCCCTGTGTGAACTCCTCCAGCGCGTCGAGGTCCTCCCCCAGCCAGGACCGCGCCCGCCGCGTGTCGCGCCCCGGCCGGTCGCCGAACCGCCAGCCGCTGGGTTCGAGGTGGACGTACATCTCGACGAGCATCCCGGCGGTCCGCCCGATCATGTCGGCCCCGGGGCCGCGCGCGGGCAGCTCCGCCAGGTACGGGAAGCCCTCGAAGCTGCCGGTGACGGTCTTCGCCGCCTCCCGCGCGTCCCCGCCGGGCATCGAACCGACGCCGGTCGCCGGGCCCCACGCGTACCCCTCCGTGTGGTCGGTGGTCCCGCTCATCGGCCCGGCCGCACCGTCAGGTCGTTGACCTCCGCGTCGCGCGGCAGGTCGAGTGCCATGAGGATCGTCGTCGCGACCGACTCGGGGTCGATCCACCGCGACGGGTCGTACTCCTTGCCCTCCTGGTGGTGGACCCTCTCCTGCATGGCGCTGGCGGTACGCCCCGGGTACACCGAGGTGACGCGCACGCCGTTCTCGTGCTCCTCGTGGCGCAGCGCGTCGGCGAGGGCCTTCAGGCCGTGCTTGCTCGCGGCGTACGGGCCCCACTGGGCGTGCGCGGCGAGGCCGGCGCCCGAGTTGACGAAGACCACGTGGCCCTTGTCGAGACGGAGTTGGGGCAGGAAGAGCCGGGTCAGCTCGGCCGGGGAGATCAGGTTCACGTTCAGCTGGTTGTGCCAGGCGCGGGTGCCGAGGTCGCCGATCCGGCCGAGGTCGACGACGCCCGCGATGTGCAGCAGCGAGTCCACCCGCTCCGGCATCGGCTGGTGGGAGAACGCCCAGGAGAGCCGGTCCGGATTGGAGAGGTCGCCGACGAGCGTACGGGCGCCGGGGAGGCCCTGCGCGAGCTGTTTGGCGCGGCCCGCGTCGCGGGCCATCAGGACGACGTCGTCGCCGCGCTCGTGGAGGCGGCGGGCGACTGCGGCGCCGATGCCCGAGCCCGCTCCGGTGATCACATGTGTAGCCATGGCCCCATGCTCGCATCACCGCACCCCGGCGCCCTCGGCGGCAGCCGCTGATGTCGCCGCCTCAAGGTAGGCCAGTGCCGCCACGCCGTCCTCCGCGAAGAAGACCAGGTCGGTGAGGGGAAGGGGCAGGAAGCCCTCCTCGTCCATCCGCTGGAACTGCTGCTTGAGGCCGTCGTAGAACCCCGCCGTGTTGAGCAGCACCACCGGCTTGGTGTGCAGGCCGTGCTTCTTCAGCTCCAGTATCTCGGTGGCCTCGTCCAGCGTGCCGGTGCCGCCGACCATGACGACGACCGCGTCGGACTTGGAGAGCAGCAACGCCTTGCGCTCGGCGAGGTCCTTGGCGATCACCATCTCGTCGGCGTTCTCGCGCGCCGCGGCGCGCAGGAACTCCACCGAGACGCCGACGAGCCGCCCGCCCCCTTCCTGCACACCGTCCGCGACGACCTTCATCAGGCCGGCTTCCGAACCGCCCCAGACCAGGGTGTGGCCGCCCTTGCCGAGCAGTTCGGCGAATTCGCGGGCGGGGCGCGTGTAGCGCTCGTCGAGGTCGGCGGCGGAGAGGAAGACGCAGATGTTCAGTGCCATGGGAAGAACCTACGCCGCACGGATGCTGGAGTGTGAGACGGCTGTCGCACCACCAGGACCACGGCTGTCGCACCACCAGGACCGAGGAGAGGATCGCCCGTGACCGCAGGACACCGCATCACCGTCGAGCAGGGAACCGAGCATGTACGTGTCACGCATGGCGGACAGGTGCTGGCGGAGAGCCGCCGCCCGCTGCTGCTGCGCGAGACCGGCCTGCCGGTGCGCTACTACCTCCCGCCCGAGGACGTCAGGACCGATCTGCTGACGCCTTCGGCCCGGCGCACCCACTGTCCCTTCAAGGGGGACGCGTCGTACTGGTCGCTGCCGGACGCCGCGGATCTGGTGTGGGCCTACCTCGACCCGAAGCCGGAAGTGGCAGCCGTGAAGGGCCACTTCTGCTTCTACGAGACGGAGACCGTCGGTACGGACTGAATTCTTTTCCCGGGAGCGATGAGTTCCGGGGCGCCGGCCGGTCAGCACCTCATGACCAAAGTGATTTCACGTGACGGCACGCCCCTCGCCTGTGAACGGCGGGGCGAGGGGCCGCCCTTGATCCTGGTCGGCGGTGCGTTCAGCACGGGTACCGCCGAGGCCCCGCTGGCGGCGTTGCTCGCACCGTACTTCGGCGTCGTCACGTACGACAGGCGCGGCCGCGGTGACAGCGGGGACACCGCTCCCTACGCGGTCGCGCGTGAGGTCGAGGACCTGGCGGCCCTGGTCGAGGAGGAGCGCGGGCCCGTGTCGGTGTACGGCATGTCGTCGGGCGGGGCACTGGTCCTGGAGGCCGCCGCCGCCGGGGTGCCGTTCGACAGGATCGCCGTGTACGAGCCTCCCTTCACCGTCGTCGGGCCGGACGACAGGGCCGCCAAGTCGCGGTACTCGGCGCGGCTGGCCGAACTCCTCGCGGCCGGTGACCGCGGGGGCGCCGTCGAGCTCTTCCTGTCGGTGGTCGGTATGCCGCCCGAGGTCGTCGCGCAGGTGCGCAGGGCGCCGATGTGGCCGGAGCTGGAGGCGGTGGCGCCGACCCTGGCGTACGACGACGCGGTGATGGGCGACGGCACGGTGCCGGCCGGGCGGCTGGCGTCCGTCAGAGCGCCGGTGCTCGTCGTCGACGGCGGTGCGAGCCCGCACGTGATGCGGGAGGCCGCCCGGCGGGTCGCCGGCGCGGTGCGCTGCGGCAGACACCGCACCCTGACGGGCCAGGTCCACGACGTCGCTCCGCAGGTACTGGCCCCGGTGCTGCGGGAGTTCTTCGCGACGTGAGCGGAGCGTCCGGCTCCGCCCACCTGGCACGGAGTGCAGCGGAAGACCGCAGCGGACCGGTGTCGCAGTGTTCGCCGGGCGTTGGCCGAAGGTTCCGCGGGGAGTCATCCCCAGGCGCGACGGTGTGCAGGGCGTGGGCCGGGGACCGGCGGGGGAGGCGTCTGTGGTGGTGGGGGAAAGACAGGCAGTCGAAGAACCGCGGCTGGGCATCAGACGCGCATCGCGCTCGGCCCGGTCACGGCGCAGTTTTCTCGTGGCGTTCCTGCCGCTGCTGGCGGTCGTGCTGACGGGGACGGCCGCGCTGGCCGTGTCGGGGAACATCCTGCTTCCCGCCGAACGGATCATCACGCTGGAAGGCAAGATGGCCTCCAAGCGGGACTTCTTCGAGGACGAAGAGGTCCAGCGCCTTCTGCTGAAGCATCACATACGGGTGCACATCACCAGTTCGGGATCGCGCGAGGTCGCCGTGCGCGAGACCGACTCGTACGACTTCGTGTTCCCGTCCGGGCAGCCGGCCGGTGACCTGATCACGGGTGAGCGCGCGGCGGACAACCAGTACGCCAAGGTGTACCGCCCGTTCGTCAGCCCCATCGTGCTGGCCACCTACCGCGAGTACGCCGACACGCTCGCCGACGCGGGCATCGCGAAGCCGCAGCGCGGCCCGGGGACGGACGAGCCGTACTACTACGCGCTGGACATGCCGAAGTTCCTGCGGCACATCCACGACAAGCGCCGCTGGAACGACATCGGGATACGGCGGCACAAGCTCACCAACGCCAACAGGATCGTCGTCCAGACCCCCGACGTCTGCGGCTCCAACTCGGCCGGTACCTACCTGGCCCTGGTCGCGTTCACCTGGCGCGGCGACGGCGACGAGGTGCCGGACTCGGACCGGGAGGCCGACGAGCGGGCCCGCGCCATCCGCCACCTCATGGAGCAGGGGCTGCCGGCCGCCGACGTCTTCCGCACCTACATCTCCCCCGAGGGCAAGAACATCGCCCCCGTGGTGGTCGCGTACGAGCACCAGTACCTCGCCTACCAGGTCCGGTACAGGGCGGACGCGAAGAAGCTCGACCCGCAGCGCGTGCTGCTCTATCCGTCCGGCCAGTTCGTCACCCAGCCGCAGTTCATCGCCCTCAACAAGGACGGCGACCGGCTCGGGGAGCTGATCACGAACGACCCGCGGCTGCGACGTCGCGCGATGGAACTGGGCTTTCGGATACTCGACCCCTCGGGCCAGGTCGCGGGCGACCAGCTCAGCGCCTTTCTCCAGGACCACGAGATCCCCGTCCCCGCCCTCTCCGGCGACGCCACGAGGTCGGCCATGCCCCGGCTGCGCTACCTGGAGCGGATGATTTCGAACATCGGCGGCTGTCCCGCGGCCGACGTCGTGCCCGGACGGCCGTGATGGGCGCGCGCCGCGGCCTCGCCGGCCTGGTCGCGCTGTGCCTCGTGTCCCTGTTGCTCGCGCTGGCCTCCTGCTCCGACGAACGCCCCGAGCCCGTGACGCTGCGCGTGCTGGCCAGTTCGGAACTCGCCGACATGAAGCCCGTGCTCGACGAGCTGCGCCGCGAGACGGGGATCTCGCTGGAGATGGACTACCGGGGCACGGTGGACGCCGGCAACGAGCTCGCCGGACCCGGCGGCCACCGGCACGACCTGGCCTGGCTCTCCTCCGACCGCTACTTCCTGCTCAGGTCCAGGGCGAACGGCGACCGGGGGGAAAAGCCCCTGGCCACCAGCATCATGCGTTCGCCCGTCGTGATCGGCATGCGGCGCGGGACGGCCGAGCGGCTGCGCGAGAAGGCGCCCGACGGCCAGATCTCCTGGGCCGACGCGGCCGACGCGGCGGCCGACGGATCGCTGCGGTTCGGGATGGCCGACCCGCGCCACACCAACAGCGGCCTCGCGGCGCTCGTCGGGGTCGCGACCGCCGCGGCGGGAACCGGCACCGCGCTGCGTCCGGACGACGTCTCCTGCGACCGGCTGCGCGGCTTCTTCGCCGGACACGCGCTCGTCAGCGACGCCTCCGCCGAGCTCGCCGAGGGCTTCGCGGCACGTCAGGGCGAGCTGAACGCCCTCATCACGTACGAGTCCGAACTGCTGGCGCTCAACAACAGCGGCAGACTGCGCGAACCGCTGGAGATCGTCTATCCCAGGGACGGCATGGTCCTGTCCGACTACCCGCTGCTGCTCCTCGATCCGGCCCGGCGCGCCGCGTACGACACGCTGGTGGAGTGGCTGCGCAGCGAACCCGTACAGAAACGGATCATGGAGCGCACCCTGCGGCGGCCGATCGATCCGGCCGTGCCCCGCAGCGCCCCGCTGCGCGAACCCGTCGGCAACGCGCTGTACTTCCCCGACGACCAGAAGGTCGTCGACCGGCTCCTGGCCGACTACGGGGACCCGGAGCAGCGCCGCTCCTCGCAGGTGATCTTCCTGCTCGACTTCTCGACGTCGATGCGCGGCAAGCGGATCGCCCAGCTGCGCGACACCTTCGACGCGCTGGCCGGCGAGGACGACTCGCGCTCGGGCAAGTTCGTCCGCTTCTACCGGCGCGAGACGCTCACCGTGATGCGGTTCGGCGGCGGCGTGCTGGACAGACGGAGCATCACCTACGAAGCCCCCTCCGACCTGGACCGGCTGCGCGGCTTCGTCGCGTCCGACGACTTCGACGACGCCACCGCCATCTGGTCCTCGCTCGACCGCGCCTACCGCGACGCGGCCGTGCTCGCCCGCGAGCACCCCGGGCGCACCCTCTCCATCGTCCTGATGACCGACGGGGAGAACAACACCGGTATGGGCCTGGACGCGTTCATCCGCCGCCATGCCCGGCTGCCGCGGGAGGCCAGGGCCGTACGCACGTACACGATCCGCTACGGCGAGGCCGACGCCGGGGAACTGGACCGCGGGGCACGGGCGACGGGCGGCCGCATGGTCGATGCCACCGGCCGGTCCCTCAAGAGCGCCTTCAAGGAGATCCGTGGGTGTGCTGACTGAGGCGTGGTGGGGCGTGTGGTGGCCCTGGATGCTCCTGTGGCTGCTGACCGCCTCGGGAGCGGCGGCTCTGCTCGTCCTGGCGGTGCTGTGGCTCGTCCGCGTCCGGCGCGATCGCGACCAGACCCTGACGTACAGCATCTGCTTCTACCTCCACGACCGCTCGGTCATGGACCACTACCAGATGCGGGGGTACGCCGCGGCGCTGCGCAAAGAGGTGGAGCAGCGGACCAGTGACAGCGCGGACGGCACCATCCGCGCCAAGGTCTTCGGGCTGAGCGCGGGCGCGGGCCGCAAGGACAACAGCGAGATCGTCAGCAAGTACATGGAGGTCGCCGAACCCATCTCGGTCATCGGCGTCATCATGGACGTGCTGGAGGAGAAGAACGTCATCGTCCATGTCGACCTGGCGGGCCGGGCGATACGGCGCAACGCGGCACTCACCCGGGCGCTCGCCGACCGGCCCCCGGCCGCGACGTCCTCCCCGCAGACCGTGCGGCTGCGCGACATCGAGGACTTCGTGCTCATACGCGGCCGGTTCCGCAAGATCAGCGAATCGCCGGAGTCCACGGTGTTCCTGGCCCCCTACGGCGATCCCGAGGACCCCTCCCGGGGGCCGCGGGTGCGGGTCACCTGCGCGACCGAGGGGCTGCGCAACGAGGTCCCGCGGGGGACGTTCTCGGCCCGTTGCCTGGGCAAGGTGCAGGACTGGAACGCCGACGACGGCGTGCTGGAGGTCCAGGCCATGGCGATCTTCCGCTAGGGCGGCACCCGGCGCGGGGCACGGCCCCGGATCAGGCCAGGGCGGCCGCCGCCCGGCTCGTCGTCGCGATGGTCGCCGAACCGACCACGCGGGTGCCGTCGTACAGCACGATCGCCTGGCCGGGTGCCACGCCGCGCACCGGCTCGGCGAAGGTGACGCGCAGCTCGCCGTCGACCAGCTCCGCGGTGACCTCGCTCTCGCCGCCGTGCGCGCGCAGCTGGGCCGTGTACGTGCCGCTGCCGGCCGGGGCCGTGCCGCACCAGCGGGGCTTGATCGCCGTGAGGGCGGTGACGTCGAGGGCCTCGACCGGGCCCACCGTCACCGTGTTGTTCACCGGGGAGATGTCCAGGACGTAGCGCGGCTTGCCGTCGGGGGCGGGGTGGCCGATGCGCAGGCCCTTGCGCTGGCCGATGGTGAAGCCGAAGGCGCCGTCGTGAGTGCCGAGCTTCGCGCCCGTCTCGTCGACGATGTCGCCCTCCGCCCTGCCGAGGCGGTTCGCCAGGAAGCCCTGGGTGTCGCCGTCCGCGATGAAGCAGATGTCGTGGCTGTCGGGCTTCTTCGCGACCGCCAGGCCCCGGCGCTCGGCCTCCGCGCGGATCTCGTCCTTGGTGGTGAGGGTGTCGCCGAGCGGGAACATGGCGTGCGCCAGCTGCCGCTCGTCGAGCACTCCGAGGACGTACGACTGGTCCTTGGCCATGTCGGAGGCGCGGTGGAGCTCGCGGCTGCCGTCCTCGTTCAGCACGACGGTCGCGTAGTGGCCGGTGGCCACCGCGTCGAAGCCGAGCGCGAGCGCCTTGTCGAGCAGCGCCGCGAACTTGATCTTCTCGTTGCAGCGCAGGCAGGGGTTGGGGGTGCGCCCCGCCTCGTACTCGGCGACGAAGTCCTCGACGACGTCCTCGCGGAAGCGCTCGGCGAGGTCCCAGACGTAGAACGGGATGCCGATGACGTCGGCGGCCCGGCGCGCGTCGCGCGAGTCCTCGATGGTGCAGCAGCCGCGCGCGCCGGTGCGGAACGACTGCGGGTTGGCGGACAGGGCGAGGTGTACGCCGGTCACGTCGTGCCCGGCCTCGGCGGCTCGGGCGGCGGCAACGGCGGAGTCGACCCCGCCGGACATGGCGGCGAGGACACGGAGGCGGCGCGGGGTCTCAGTCATAGCTCCACCAGGGTAGACGGAACCACCGACAGGGCCGAAAGCGTTAAAGGGCTCATGGAGCAGAAGAAGGCGGCAGGGGTGAGCAGACGTGCCCTGTTCATCGGGGGCGGCGCGGCCGTCGTGGGCGGGACGGCCGCCGTGTTCGGGGAGGAGCTGTCCCGGCTGTGGTGGCTCGTGCCGGGCGTCGACAAGCAGCGCACGGAGGGAGAGGTGGATCACAGGGGTGCCCGGTGGGTGGCGGCGTCGGCCGCGAATCTGCGGACCGCCGACCGGCCCGACGACTACTCCATCGACCGGATCGTGATCCACGTGACGCAGGGCAGCTTCGCTTCGGCCGTGCGCGTCTTCAAGGACCCGCTGCACGCGGCCGCGGCGCACTACATCGTGCGCGCGAAGGACGGGCACGTCACGCAGATGGCCCGGGAGCTGGACGTCGCCTACCACGCGGGGAACCGCTCGTACAACGAACGGAGCGTCGGCATCGAGCACGAGGGCTTCGTCGACCGGCCGGAGGACTTCACCGACGTGATGTACCGGTCGTCGGCCCGTCTCGCCGCCGGGATATGCCGGCGGTACGGGATGCCCGCCGACCGGGAGCACATCATCGGCCACGTCGAGGTGCCGGGCACCGACCACACGGATCCGGGCCCGCACTGGGACTGGGACCGCTATCTGCGGCTGGTGCGGGAGGAGCTGGCGGACGGCCCGCCCGTCACGACGTGACCGGGGAGCGGCCCGCCGTCAGACGAGACCGGCCGTACGCGCCCGCTCGACCGCCGGGCCGATCGCGTCCGCCACCGCCGTCACGTCCTCGGTGGTCGAGGTGTGCCCGAGCGAGAAGCGGAGCGTGCCGCGGGCCAGGCCGGGATCGGTCCCGGTGGCCAGCAGGACGTGACTGGGCTGGGCGACTCCGGCCGTACAGGCGGACCCGGTGGAGCACTCGATGCCCTGCGCGTCGAGGAGCAGGAGCAGGGAGTCGCCCTCGCAGCCGGGGAAGGTGAAGTGGGCGTTGGCCGGCAGCCGGCCGCCCGGGGACGGATCGCCGCCGAGGATCGCCTCGGGGACGGCGGCGCGCACGGCCGCGACCAGGTCGTCGCGCAGGCCGCCGATCTCGCGGGCGAACCACTCGCGCTGCCCGGCCGCGATCCGGCCGGCCACCGCGAAGGCGGCGACGGCCGGGGCGTCGAGGGTGCCGGAGCGCACGTGCCGCTCCTGGCCGCCGCCGTGCAGCACGGGCACGGGGGTGTACTCGCGGCCGAGCAGCAGCGCGCCGATGCCGTACGGGCCGCCGATCTTGTGCCCGGACACCGTCATCGCGGCGAGCCCGGAGGCGGCGAAGTCGACCTCCAGCTGCCCGAACGCCTGCACCGCGTCGGCGTGCAGCGGCACTCCGAACTCGGCTGCCACGTCGGCCAGTTCGCGGACCGGCATGACGGTGCCGATCTCGTTGTTGGCCCACATGACGGTGGCCAGGGCGACATCGGAGGGGTCGCGTGCGAGGGCCGCGCGCAGCGCTTCGGGGTGGACCCGTCCGTACGCGTCGACGGGCAGGTACTCGACGGTCGCCCCCTCGTGCTCGCCCAGCCAGTGGACGGCGTCCAGCACCGCGTGGTGCTCGACCGGGCTGGCCAGCACGCGGGTCCTGCGCGGGTCGGCGTCGCGCCGCGCCCAGTACAGGCCCTTGACGGCGAGGTTGTCGGCCTCGGTGCCGCCCGCGGTGAAGACCACCTCGCTGGGCCGGGCGCCGAGGGTCTCGGCGAGGGTCTCGCGGGCCTCCTCGACGGTACGCCGCGCCCGTCGGCCGGCGGCGTGCAGGGACGAGGCGTTGCCGGTGACGGCGAGCTGGGCGGTCATCGCCCCGACCGCTTCCGGAAGCATCGGGGTGGTCGCGGCGTGGTCGAGGTAAGCCATGGTGCGGTCGATTCTACGAGTCCCCCGGAGCGCGCGGCCCCGGCCCTGCGGGATGCGGGGGCGCGGGGCGGGGTCCGTACCGCTTCAGGACCTCCGCCGCCGCCCTCGCCAGTTCCCCGCGCACCTCCTCCGGCGACAGCACCTCCACCCGTTCGCCGAAGCAGCCCCGTCGCGCCGGTGCGGAAGCCGGGCAGCAGCGCGATCCCGCCGTGCCGCACGCGCTCCGCGTACCACCGGGACGCCCGACGCCGGCAGCGGCTCGACGTCCCGGTGGACGATGCGTACGGAGACTCCCGGGCGTCCGGCCGGCTCGGCGGCCGGGACCAGTCCCCCGGGTCCGGAGCGGCAGGGGTATCGACAGCAGCCGTTCCGACTTCACGGCGCCCGTCCCGCTCGAACGGGCCCGCCCGGGGGCGGGGGTTCAGCCGCGCGGCGCCCGCGCCAGCTGCCGGGACTGGGCGACGAGCCGGTCCGCGCTGTCCCAGACCTCCGCGTCCTCCTCCAGGAAGCCGCCCGCCAGGTTGCGGGTGGCGATGGAGACGCGCAGCGGTCCGGGGACGGGGCGGCAGCGTATGTGGGTGGTCAGCTCGACGGTCGGCGTCCAGCCCTTGAGGCCCAGCTCGAACGAGGTCGGCGGCAGGGCGTCGACGGTGAGCAGCAGCGAGAGCGGATCGGCGTCGCGGCCGTCGGCGAGGCCGAACCAGCCGCGCATCTCGCCCTTGCCGGAGGGCGCGCCGACGGCCCAGCCGGCGGTGGCGGGGTCGAGGCGGATGTCGAGGCGCCCGGCGATGGCCGAGCTGCCGGGGATGACGGCGGGCCCGGCGTCCGCGCCCAGGCAGTGCTCGTACGGCGGCATGGCCGGCGGCTTCGCGGAGGTGCGGACGTCGTCGGACAGGGCGTCGAGGTCGCCGTACGAGGCGAGGACGCGGATCCGCTCGACCTCGGTGCCGTCCTCGGCGTACTGGAAGAGGGATGCCTGGCCGGTGGAGAGGGTGCGTCCGGCGCGGACGGCCTGGGTGCGGACGACCGCCCTGCCCGGCACGGAAGGGGTCAGGTAGTGCGCCGAGACGGTGAACGGGTCGGGGTGCGGCAGGGCGTCCCCGAGCGCCCGGCCGAGCAGGGCCAGGAGGTAGCCGCCGTTGACGGCGTGGATGATCGTCCAGCCCGCGGAGAGCTCCGCGTCGTAGACGCCCGGTTCGTCCGGCGCGCGCGAGGAGAGGGCGGTGTCGCGGTCGAACTCGCTGTCCCCGATGGATGCCTGTGCCATGGCATGCACCGTACACCGAGGCATTACTAAGCGGTAGCTTCAGACTGTTCCTCGGCCTTCGCCGAGCTCCGGTGCCAGGCGCGCGGCGCCCGCCAGTGGAAGTGCAGCGCCAGCAGGCGCAGCAGGAAGGCGGTGACGACGGCGATCGAGCTGGTCACGGCGTTCAGCGCGTCGAAGCGGATGAACAGGGCGACCATCGCGGCCCCGACGATCGCGGGGACGGCGTACAGGTCGCGGTCCCAGCGCAGCAGCGAGGGCACCTCGTTGGCGAGGACGTCCCGCAGGACGCCGCCGCCGACGGCGGTCGCCAGGCCCAGGGCGGCGGAAGCGGTCAGGCCGAGCCCGTGGTCGTACGCCTTGGTGGTGCCCGTGACGCAGAAGAGCCCGAGCCCGGCCGCGTCGAAGGCCATCACCGAGCCCTGGATGCGCTCCACCTCGGGGTGGAGGAAGAAGACCAGGGCGGCCGCGATCAGCGGGGTCGTGAAGTACCCCAGGTCGGTGAAGGCGGCCGGCGGCACCGCGCCGATGATCAGGTCGCGGAGCAGCCCCCCGCCCAGCGCGGTGACCTCTGCGAGCACCGCGATGCCGAAGACGTCGAAGTTCTTGCGGACGGCGAGCAGCGCGCCGGAGATCGCGAAGACGAAGATCCCGACGAGGTCGAGCGCATGCTGGACGGAGGGCGTGAAGAGTTCCTGGAACACCGGGCAATTGTGCCGGTTCTATTCCTTGCCGGTGTCCTCCGGGCCCGCGGGCGCGGCTTCGCCCGCGGCGGCGCCCGTCGTCTTCGCCGCCGCCGCGGGTGGCGTGACGTCGACGAGCTCGATCGCCTCGCGCGCCGTGTCGAGCACGACGGACGACTCCGGCGCCTGGTCGGGCGCGTTCTCCGGGTGGTGGCAGGCCACCTGGTGACCGGTCTTCAGAGCCGTCAGCGGCGGCTCCTGCGCCTTGCAGATCTCGGTCGCCTTCCAGCACCGCGTGTGGAAGCGGCAGCCCGAGGGCGGCGAGATCGGCGAGGGCACGTCGCCCTTGAGCAGGATGCGTTCGCGCCTGTGCTTGCCGCGCGGGTCGGGCACCGGGACGGCCGAGAGCAGGGCCTTGGAGTACGGGTGCATGGGCGACTCGTACAGCGCCTTGCGGTCCGCCAGCTCGACGATCTTGCCGAGGTACATCACGGCGATACGGTCCGAGACGTGCCGGATGACCGACAGGTCGTGCGCGATGATCACGTACGTGAGTCCGAGCTCGTCCTGGAGGTCGTCCAGCAGGTTCACCACCTGCGCCTGGATCGACACGTCCAGCGCCGACACCGGCTCGTCGGCGACGACCAGCTTCGGCTTGAGCGCGAGCGCCCGCGCGATGCCGATGCGCTGGCGCTGCCCGCCGGAGAACTCGTGCGGATAGCGGTTGTAGTGCTCCGGGTTGAGGCCCACCAGCTCCAGCAGCCGCTGGACCTCCCGCTTCACCCCGCCCTCGGGCGTGATGTCCTGCAGCTTGAAGGGCGCGCTCACGATCGTGCCGACCGTGTGGCGCGGGTTCAGCGAGGAGTACGGGTCCTGGAAGATCATCTGTACGTCGCGGCGCAGCGGACGCATCTGCCCGGTGCCGAGGTGGGTGATGTCCCGGCCCTCGAACTCGATCTTCCCGCTGGTGGGCTCCAGCAGGCGCGTGATCAGCCGGCCCATCGTCGACTTGCCGCAGCCCGACTCGCCGACCACACCCAGGGTCTCCCCCGGGCGCACGTCGAAGTCGAGACCGTCGACGGCCTGGACCGCGCCGACCTGGCGCTGGAGCAGACCCTTCCTGATGGGGAAGTGCTTCACCAGGCCGCTGACCCTCAGCAGGGGCTCGGGGGACGGCGGCGGCGAAGAGGACGCCTGCTCCGAGATCGTCACTTCGGGATCCTTCGTCTCGCTCACAGCTTCGGCGCAATCTCTTCGGCCCAGATCCGGGCCCGGTCCTCGGCCGCCATGTGGCACGCGGAGTAGTGCCGTGCGGATTCCCGCCCGGGCAGCACCTTGAGTTCCGGGCGCTCGGTGCGGGTGATCCCGCCCTTGGGCACGTCCGCGTACGGGCAGCGCGGGTGGAAGGCGCAGCCGCTCGGGATGTTGATCAGGCTGGGCGGCGACCCCTTGACCGGGATGAGGCGCTCGGTCTGGTCGCGGTCGATGCGCGGCATCGAACCCAGCAGGCCCCAGGTGTACGGGTGCTGGGGCTCGTAGAAGACCTTCTCCGCGGGACCGCGCTCGACGCACCGGCCGCCGTACATCACCAGGAGGTCGTCCGCCAGCTCGGCGACGACGCCCAGGTCGTGCGTGATGATGATGACCGCCGAGCCGAACTCCTTCTGCAGGTCCCGGATCAGGTCGAGGATCTGCGCCTGGACGGTGACGTCCAGGGCGGTGGTCGGCTCGTCGGCGATGAGCAGCTCGGGGTTGTTGACCAGCGCCATCGCGATCATCGCGCGCTGGCGCATGCCGCCGGAGAACTCGTGCGGGTAGCCGTCGAACCGCTTGTCGGGCTGCGGGATGCCGACCCGGTCGAGCAGTTCGATCGCGCGCCGCTTGGCGGCCTTCTTGTCGACCTTGTTGTGGATGCGGTACGCCTCCACGATCTGGTGGCCGATCGTGTAGTACGGGTGCAGCGCGGACAGCGGGTCCTGGAAGATCATCGAGATCTCGCGGCCGCGCAGCTTGCGTACGTCGTCGGGGTCGGCGGACAGCAGTTCCCTGCCGTCCAGCCAGATCTCGCCGGAGATCTGCGCCTTGCGCCGGCCGTACTGGCCGACGGTGTGCAGGCCCATGATGCCGAGCGAGGTCACCGACTTGCCGGAGCCGGACTCGCCCACGATGCCGAGGGTCTTGCCCTTCTCCAGCTGGAAGGAGAGGCCGTCCACCGACTTCACGAGACCGTCGTCGGTGGGGAAGTGCACCTTCAGGTCGCGCACGTCGAGGAAGGCGTCCGGCCGCGGGGAGCCGGTGCGTACGGGCTCGGCGACCGCGCCGGTCTTCGTCAAGGGGGCTCCGGGGGCCTCCCCCGGGACAGGCACAGTGGTCACGAGAGCCTCACTCGGGGGTCGATCACGGAGTACAGGATGTCCACGACGAGGTTCGCGAGCACGACGGCCGCGGCGGCGATGAGCGTGACACCCAGGATGAGCGGGAGGTCGAAGTCGCCGATCGCCTTGACGGCCGCCTGGCCGAGGCCCGGGAGGCTGAAGGCGGTCTCGGTGAGGATCGCGCCGCCGACCAGGGCGCCGAGGTCCATGCCGAGGATGGTGAGGATCGGCGTCATCGTCGAGCGCAGCGCGTGCTTGCCGACGACGACCGGTTCGCTCAGGCCCTTGGCCCGGGCGGTACGGATGTAGTCCTCGCCCAGGACCTCCAGCATGGTGGCGCGGGTGAGCCGGGCGTACATCGCGGCGTACAGGAAGGCGAGGGTCACCCACGGGAGCACCAGACCGCTGAACCAGCCGAGCGGGTCCTGCGCGATGTCCACGTACTCGGCGTCGAACCAGCCGAGCTGGGTGCGGAAGACCGCCAGGGAGAGCAGCGCGGTGAAGTAGATCGGCAGCGACACACCGGCCAGCGCGATGGTCATCGCCGCACGGTCGACCGCGGTGCCCCGCTTGAGGGCGGAGATGATGCCGGTCGTGACACCGACGATGACCCACAGCACGCACGCGCCGGCCGCCAGGGACAGCGTCACGGGGAGCCGCTCGGTCAGTACGGGCCAGATCTCCTGCTCCGTACGGAAGGAGTAGCCGAAGCACGGCGCGTCGCAGTGGAACGACGAGCCGCCGCCGGTGTAGTCGCGGCCGACGAAGATCCCGCTGATGAAGTTCCAGAACTGCACCAGGATGGGATCACCGAGGCCGAGCTTCTCCCGGACGCCTTCGACCGCGCCCGGGTCCGCCTGCTTGCCGATGAACATCGCGGCGGGGTCGCTGCCGGTCAGTTTCGGGATCACGTAGAAGATGCCGAAGGTCACGAGAGTGACCACGAGCAGCATCACGACGACGGCGGTCAGCCGCCTGATGAGGTATGCGAGCACTACGGTCGGCCCGGCGGCGGCCATCACCTGCCCTTCGGGCTTAGCGGCGGGTGTGCCGGCGGAGCGAACGGACGGTCACTTGACGCCGAGGGAGGCGTAGTCGTAGCGGCCGTTGTAGGAGTCGGCCGTGTAGACGTTGGTCAGTCGCGAGCTGCGCCAGATCACGTTCTTCTCGAAGGTGAAGGGCAGGTAGACCGCGGCCTCGGAGACCTTCTCGTTGATCTGCCGGTAGAACCCGGCGGCCTTGTCCGGGTCCGTCTCCAGCAGCGCCTTGTCGAACAGGGCGTCGATCGACTTGTCCTTCATCATCGAGAAGTTGTTGTTGCCGCTGTCGAGGATGAAGCGGCTGTCGACCAGCGGCTGCGAGAAGCCCTGACCGGACGGGAAGTCGGCACCCCAGCCCATGATGATGATGCCGTAGTTCTTCTTCTCGACGTTCTTGGGAGCGCCGATGATGCCGGAGGTCTGCGCACCGTCGTACTGGTCGATCTGCACCTCGATGCCGATCTTGCCCAGCGACGCCTGCATCGACTCGGCGGTGGCGATCTCCTGCGGCTTGTTGTTGCGGACCGCGATGGTGGTCTTGAAGCCCTTCGGCTTGCCGCAGGCCTTGAGCTCCTCCTTGGCCTTGGCGGCGTTGCCCGTGGTGTCCTTCAGGACGTCGTACGGGTCGTACTTCGGGTCGGAGCCCTTGATGCTCGGCGGCAGCATGTTGGTGGCGATGTCGCCGCCCGCCATCGGGCCGCCGCGCGCGGTCTGCAGCGACTTGTGGTCGGAGCCGTAGATGACCGCCTTGCGGCAGTGGATGTTGTCCATCGGCTTGACCGTCTGCGGGAACACCGCGTACCGGATGAAACCGGTCTGCGGGTTGTCGACGTTGGCCTTGTGGTCGCGCAGCGCCTTGGTACGGCCGGCCGGGCTGATGCCGGTGGCGTTGATGTCGACGTCGTAGTCGCCCTCGATCAGGCGGTTGTCCATGTCGTCGGCGTTGGTGATGAGCTTGAGCGAGACCTTGTCCGGCAGCGCCTTGCGGACGGTGTCGCTCTCCTTCTTCCAGTTGGGGTTGCGGCTCAGCTCCATGCCCTTGTTGGGGGTGTAGGAGTCGATCTTGTACGGGCCGTTGGAGAAGGGCTTCAGGCCGTACTTCTCGACCGTGTCCTTGTCCTGGCGGACCGGCGTGGCGGCCGGCATGGCCAGCATCTGGAGGAAGTCGCCGTTGGGCTTGGGGAGCTTGAAGACGATGGTCTTGTCGTCCGGTGTCTCGATGGCCTTCAGACCGAGCTTGTCGGCCGACTTGTCCTTGTACGGACCCTTGTACTCCTTCTTCGGGTCCAGGACCTGCTGAAGGTAGATCGGGCCGCCGGAGATCTTGTCCTGGGCCCAGATGCGCTCGATGCCGTACTTGATGTCCTTGGAGGTGACGGGCTTGCCGTCCTCCCACGTGACGCCGTCCTTCAGTGTGAAGGTGTACGTCTTCTTGTCCGCGGAGACCTTGCCCGTGTCGGTTGCCATGTCCGCGACGAGTTCGGTGGACTCGGTGCCCGCGGCCGGCTTGAAGGTGATCAGCTGGCGCGTGTAGTAGCGGGCGAAGTCCCACATGAAGCCGTAGTAACCGCGCTGCGGGTCCCAGGAGTCGGCGTCCTGCGTACCGATGAACTTGATCGTGCCGCCCTTCTTGTCCGAGGCGTTCGCGATCTTGCCGACGGCCGCGTTGAAGCCGGGGGCCTTGCCGCTGCCGTCGGCCCCGTCGTCCTTGCCTCCGCCACCGCCGCAGGCCGCGGTGCCGACGAGCGCGGCGACGACGAGCGCCGCACTTGCGGCGAGCCGTCGCCTGGAAGAACTGTTGGCTGTCACGATCAGCAACCTCCGTGAGAGTGCCGGACCCTGAGGGGACCGACGGTTGTGGTGGCCTCCTGACACATCGGCAGGGGCGGCGCGTAGGGCGTGTGCGGGTGGTACGGGGCGAACGGTCAGCGGGAGCCCTTCGGGTCCAGCGCGTCGCGCACGCCGTCGCCGAAGAGGTTGAAGGCCAGCACGGTGACGAAGATGGCCACGCCGGGCGCGATCATGAACATCGGATCCGCCTCGTAGTACTCCTTGGCCTTGGAGAGCATCTGCCCCCAGGAGGCGGTGGGCGGTTTGACTCCGGCGCCCAGGAAGCTCAGGGCGGCCTCGCTGAGGACGTTGGTCGGGATCATCAGCGTCGTGTAGACGGTGATCGGGGCCACCAGGTTGGGCAGCAGCTCCTTGAAGAGGATGTACGCCCGGCCGGCGCCGAGGCTGCGTGCCGCCTCGACGTACTCGCGCTCCCGGAGGGAGAGCGTCTGGCCGCGGACGATCCGGCCCACGTACGGCCACCCGAAGAAGCCGATGACGACGATGAGCGCGCCGATGCGCACACCGGAACCGCTGAATCCCCAGAGGGAGTTGGGCAGCACCGAGACCAGCGCGATGATGAAGAGCAGCTGCGGGAAGGCCAGCAGGACGTCCATCACCCGGCTGATCGCCGCGTCGACCCAGCCGCCGAAGTAACCGGCGATGATCCCGAAGAGCGTGCCGAGCACGACGGCGAAGAGGGCCGCGAGGAAGGCGACCAGCAGCGAGATCCGGGCGCCGTAGACGAGGCGGCTGAACACGTCGCGGCCGTTGACCGGTTCGACCCCCAGCAGGAAGTCCGAGCTCATGCCGCCCCAGCTGCCGATCGGCGTGCCGAACAGCGGGTCGATCTTGTCCTCGTGGAAGTCGTTCGGCGGGTGGCCGAGCACACTGACGATCAAGGGCGCGAACAGCGCGACCAGGATCAGGAACAACACGACCACGCCGCCGGCCAGCGCCACCTTGTCGCGCTTGAGCCGCACCCAGGCGATCTTCCATGGCGAACGGCCTTCGATGGCTTTCGCCGGAACATCGGCCGCGACGTCAACGGCCGCGGTCTCCGCCGCGCTCGTGTCGTGCAGTGGTGCCGTCATCGTGGTGGGGACCCCTCTCGGCTCGGCCGACGGTGGTCGGCCCGCGCCCGCCGCTGTAGCGGCTTGTTCGCATCGCAGGTGCAAGTGGTGCAGAAGGTGGTCGTACAAACGCATGTGACACAGGGAAGGCGGGTCGTACACAGGACCGACGTTCCTTGTTGCGGGAGTCTTCAATGAGCTCGCGATCACCCGCCAGACCTGGCGGGGAATGGATGCGCAACCGTGATGTGGCCTGTGGGCTTCCGTTATCCGAACATCTTGATCGGCTCAGCGGACCACAAGCATCCTTATACCCCAGACCGGACATGCCGCCCAACGGTCCTCACGAACCGTCGAATGGGGCCGTACGCGTGACCGGTGAGACCGGTGGAGCCGGTGGGGCGGGCGCGTTCAGTAGGCGCGCGGCGCCGGACAGCCGTAGCCGCCCTGCGGGGCGGAGGAGGGCGCGGCGGGAGCCTGCGCCTCGCGGTCGTAGAACGGGCGGGCGTTGGCACGCAGCCACATGGAGACCGGGTCGTACGCGTCGGACATCGCGACGGTGGAGACGGGCAGCCCCTCGGGGACCGCGCCGACCGACTGCCGCATCATCGCGCGCACCGCGTCGACGGACTGCGGGCTGGTGTCGTAGAGGTCGAGTCCGATGGCCAGGTACGGCACCCCGAGCGCCGGCTGCACCCAGGCGCGGCGCAGGGCGCGGACCGCGGGCGTACGGTGGGCGTTCTGCGTGAGCAGGGCGTAGAACTGGGGGATCTCGACGGCCGGTTCGGACAGCCGCAGCGGTCCGGCGGGCATCCGGTCGAGCCCCGTGGCGATACGCCGCAGATCGAGCCACGGGATGCCGACGCCGCCGCCGGGGGCGTGCGGGTTCAGCCAGATGCCCCAGCGGTCGGGGAAGAGCGCGCGGGCGACGTCCTGGCCCGTGACCACTTCGTACGCCCGGCTCCAGCCGCTCGCGGCGAGCTCCTGGGCGGAGGTGACGCACGGCGCGTAACCGAGCCCGTCGACCTCCATGTTTCCGTACTGGGCGTCGGGGGAGCCCGCCTGGCCGTGCCAGAGCAGCATCCAGACCCGGCCGCCGGCCGGGTCGGCGAGGGCGCGCAGCAGCGCCTCGTACGCGTCGTACCGCCCGGGCGTCACCTGGCGCAGCATGTGCTCGACCTGCCCGGCCGCCGCAGTGCCTGACGCGCTCACCCTGGGTCCCGCCCCTCTTCGATCCACCGTGGTGCACCAGCTTAAGCGGCAGCACCGACACAGAGCACGGGTCAGGCGCGCGTGTAGAAGGGCCGCACCTTCTCCAGCATCCAGCCCGCCACCGGGTCCTGCGCCACGTCCAGCAGGAGCAGGTTGACCGGCCAGGGCACCTGGACCCGGCCGAGCGCCCGGCCGAGCGCGTCCATCGGGGCGTTCGGGTCGGCGCCCTCCCGGGCCGCCAGCTGTACGCCGACGAACAGCGTCGGGGACCCGCCCTCGATGCTGGCGAGCGCCCTGCGGGCGGTCGCCACCACCCCGCTCTCCTCGAACTCCCCGGCCGCGGCGGAGAGGAAGTCGACCGGCTCCTCCTGCCAGTCCGGCTCGAAGAGCCGCACCCTGCCCCCGGTGGCCGGCCCGTCCAGCGGCGTACGGCCGGCCCGGCAGAGCTCGGCGACGGCGGGCGGCGGCAGCGGCGCGCCGACCGCGCCGTCCGGGTTCACGGCGATGCCGAGCTGCGGGGGCAGGCCGCGGGCGAACTCGCGGGCGGGCGCCACGGTGAAGGACATGTGGGGCCCGGCGCACCGGCGCAGCTGCTCCTCGGAGCTGTACACGGGGACGTACGCCTCGCCGTGGATGTCCAGGGTGGCCAGGTCGAGGCTCGGGGAGTCGGGCCCGCCGCCGTTCGGCAGCGGCACCCACACCTGGCTGCGCCCCAGCACCTCGACGATGCGGGCGCCCGCGGCGGGGGCGCCGACCGAGGCGGCCAGCACCTCTTCGAGTTCGTTGCCGGGCCAGCCGCCTCCGCCGTGCGGGTGGGCGGGCAGGGGGAAGTCTGGGTAGTCCACGGGCACGACCCTAACGCGGCGCCGGCGGTGCCCCGCGGGGCTGTTCCCGTAACCGGAGCTCCGCCCCGGCCGGGAAGTCGATCCCCGTCAGCGCCCCCGCCGCGTCCCGGTCCAGCAGCACCGCCGACACGCACCCGGCGGGGAGCCGGCCGCCCTCCGCGTCCCGCACCAGCCGGCCCACCGCCCGCCGGTGCCGGGCGAACGCGTAGCCCGAGACCCCGCGACCCCGCTCCTCCTGGCCGGCCCGCGCCACCTGCGGCGCCACGTCGAGCAGCACCAGGTGCAGGGCGACGCCCCGCCGGCGGACGTCGCGCGCCAGCCAGCGCCTCACCCAGGCGAGCGTGCCGCAGTCGTGGACCACGACGCTCTCGCCGGAGCGCAGGGCGCGCCGCAGCCCGGCGTAGTGGGCGGCCCGTACGAGGGGGCGGTAGAGGGCGTACGGCAGCAGGCGCGGCATGCGCGCCTGCCACCGCTCGCGGACGTCCTGCGAGTCGATGCGGTGCGTCCCCGTCCTCGCCGTACGCCGGATCAGGGTGCTCTTGCCGCTGCCGGGCAGCCCCGAGACGACCACGACGTCGCCGGCCGCGAAGGCCAGCGTGCGCGGGCTGCGCCCGGAGCGCTCGCGCAGGTCGCGGACGGTGGGCACCGGCCGGCGGGCGGTCTCCCCGGCCGGCACGCCCTGTGGTGCGGGCACCGCGCCGTGCGTGGTGCCCGCGGTCGTCACGTACGCACCGGGCCGCTGCAACGTCATCGCACTCCCCCTGTCGGGCTGTCAGGTGTCCCCGCCCTTTTCCCCACCCTTGCCCAAGAAGTGTAAAGAAAAGGTAATCCGTCACCAGTGATTTGCCGCTGTGTCCAGGTACTGCCCGGCCGTCCCGCCACCGGAGGATGCGTGCAATGATGTGCGCGCCAACTCCATACCGGCCGCTTGAATCCGCGCGGGAGAGTCCGAAGCACGCAGAAGCACTCCAGGAGTGCCCGGTGCCCAGGACGCCGAAGGAGCAAGTCCCTCCCTTGAATCTCTCAGGCCCCGTACCGCGCGGGCGAGGCAGATCTGAAAAGCGGGCCGCCATGTCGCGGCTCCACCCAAGGTGCAAGCCGGGACTCTCCCGGTGAACCTCTCAGGTTCCGATGACAGATGGGGAGGATTGTCCTCACCTGTCATGCCCTGCCCTGGGAGCCCCACACATGAGCAATGTCCCCCGCCACACCGCCCTCGACGCACTGCACCGTTCGCTGGGCGCGACCATGACCGACTTCGCGGGCTGGGACATGCCGCTGCGGTACGCCAGCGAGCGCGACGAGCACAACGCCGTACGGACCCGCGCGGGCCTCTTCGACCTCTCCCACATGGGTGAGATCACCGTCACCGGCCCCCAGGCCGTGAACGCCCTCGACCACGCGCTCGTCGGCAACATCGGCACGATCGGCCCCGGCCGCGCCCGCTACACGATGATCTGCCGGGAGGACGGCGGGATCCTCGACGACCTGATCGTCTACCGGCTGGCCGAAACCGAGTACATGGTCGTCGCCAACGCCGGGAACGCCCAGACCGTCCTCGACGCGATCACCGAGCGCGCCGCCGGGTTCGACGCCGTCGTGCGGGACGACCGTGACGCGTACGCCCTGATCGCCGTCCAGGGCCCCGAGTCCCCCGGCATCCTGAAGTCCGTCACCGACGCCGACCTCGACGGCCTGAAGTACTACGCCGGCCTGCCCGGCACCGTCGCCGGCGTCCCCGCCCTCATCGCGCGTACCGGCTACACCGGCGAGGACGGCTTCGAGCTGTTCGTGGCCCCGGCCGACGCCGAGAAGCTGTGGCGGGCGCTGACGGACGCGGGCAAGGACGCCGGTCTCGTCCCCGCCGGCCTCTCCTGCCGCGACACCCTGCGCCTGGAAGCGGGCATGCCGCTGTACGGGCACGAGCTGACCACCGCGCTGACCCCCTTCGACGCGGGTCTTGGCCGGGTCGTGAAGTTCGAGAAGGAGGGCGACTTCGTCGGCCGCGCCGCCCTTCGGGCCGCCGCCGAGCGCGCCGAGACCGCTCCGCCGCGCAAGCTGGTCGGCCTGGTCGCCGAGGGCCGCCGCGTCCCGCGCGCCGGTTTCCCCGTCGTCGCCGACGGCGAGGTCGTCGGCGAGGTCACCTCCGGCGCCCCCTCCCCGACGCTGGGCAGGCCGATCGCCATGGCGTACGTCGACGCCGCGCACGCGGCGCCCGGCACCTCCGGCGTCTGCGTCGACATCCGCGGTACGCATGAGCCGTACGAGGTGGTCGCGCTGCCGTTCTACAAGCGCCAGAAGTGACCCCCCGCACAACCTTCCCGTTCACCAGCACTCCCCCGCGTACAGGAGAATTCAGGTCATGAGCAACCCCCAGCAGCTGCGTTACAGCAAGGAGCACGAGTGGCTGTCGACCGCCGAGGACGGCGTCGCGACGGTCGGCATCACGGAGTTCGCGGCCAACGCGCTCGGTGACGTCGTCTACGCCCAGCTCCCGCCGGTCGGTGAGACGGTGACCGCGGGCGAGACCTGCGGCGAACTGGAGTCGACCAAGTCGGTCAGCGACCTGTACTCCCCGGTGACCGGCGAGGTCGTCGAGTCCAACCAGGACGTCGTGGACGACCCGTCGCTGGTGAACTCCGCCCCCTTCGAGGGCGGCTGGCTCTTCAAGGTGCGCGTCGCGGAGGAGCCGGCCGACCTGCTCTCCGCCGACGAGTACGACGCCTTCTCCTCCGGCAACTAAGACCTCGAACGGGACCGTGATGACGCTTCTCAACACTCCCCTCCATGAGCTCGACCCGGACGTCGCCGCCGCCGTCGACGCCGAGCTGCTCCGTCAGCAGTCCACCCTCGAAATGATCGCCTCGGAGAACTTCGCTCCGGTCGCGGTCATGGAGGCGCAGGGCTCCGTCCTCACCAACAAGTACGCCGAGGGCTACCCGGGCCGCCGCTACTACGGCGGCTGCGAGCACGTCGACGTGGTCGAGCAGATCGCCATCGACCGCATCAAGGCGCTCTTCGGCGCCGAGCACGCGAACGTGCAGCCGCACTCGGGCGCCCAGGCCAACGCGGCGGCGATGTTCGCGCTGCTCAAGCCCGGCGACACGATCATGGGCCTGAACCTGGCCCACGGCGGTCACCTGACCCACGGCATGAAGATCAACTTCTCCGGCAAGCTCTACAACGTGGTCGCGTACCACGTGGACGACGCCACCGGTGAGGTCGACATGGCCGAGGTCGAGCGCCTCGCCAAGGAGTCGAAGCCCAAGCTGATCGTGGCCGGCTGGTCCGCGTACCCGCGTCAGCTGGACTTCGCCGCCTTCCGCCGCATCGCGGACGAGGTCGGCGCGTACCTCATGGTCGACATGGCGCACTTCGCCGGTCTGGTCGCCGCGGGCCTGCACCCCAACCCGGTGCCGCACGCCCACGTCGTCACCACGACCACGCACAAGACCCTCGGCGGCCCGCGCGGCGGAGTCATCCTCTCCACCGCCGAACTCGCCAAGAAGATCAACTCCGCGGTCTTCCCCGGCCAGCAGGGCGGTCCGCTGGAGCACGTCATCGCGGCGAAGGCGGTCTCCTTCAAGGTCGCCGCCTCCGAGGAGTTCAAGGAGCGCCAGCAGCGCACCCTGGACGGCGCCCGCATCCTGGCCGAGCGCCTGGTGCAGCCGGACGTCACCGAGCACGGCGTGTCCGTCCTCACCGGCGGCACGGACGTCCACCTGGTCCTGGTCGACCTGCGGAACTCCGAGCTCGACGGCCAGCAGGCCGAGGACCGTCTCCACGGTCTGGGCATCACGGTCAACCGCAACGCCATCCCGAACGACCCCCGGCCCCCGATGGTCACCTCGGGCCTGCGGATCGGTACGCCGGCCCTGGCCACGCGCGGTTTCCAGGCCGAGGACTTCGCCGAGGTCGCGGACATCATCGCCGAGGCGCTGAAGCCGTCGTACGACGCCGGGGCCCTGTCCGCCCGGGTGACCGCTCTGGCCGGCAAGCACCCGCTTTACCCTGGTCTGAAGTAGTTACGTACGACACAGACTGGAATACCGGGGCACCGCGCACACTGAACAGTGAGTGCGGTGCCCCGCACCTTGTACCCGCCATTGATCATCTGCGCCACCCCGGCAGACAACGGCGTCTACCCACCCTTAGGAGTTCCCCCGTGGCCATCTCGGTCTTCGACCTGTTCTCGATCGGCATCGGACCCTCCAGCTCCCATACGGTCGGGCCGATGCGCGCCGCCCGGCTCTTCGCGGGGCGCCTCAAGAACGACGGCCTGATGGCCCACACCACCGCGATACGCGCCGAGCTGTTCGGCTCCCTCGGCGCGACCGGCCACGGCCACGGCACCCCGAAGGCCGTACTGCTCGGCCTGGAGGGGGACTCCCCGCGCACGGTCGACGTCGAGACCGCCGACGACCGGGTCGAGCGGATCAAGGCGGACGGGCGCATCAATCTGCTCGGCGTGCACGAGATCGGCTTCGACTTCGACGAGGACCTGGTCCTGCACCGCCGCAAGGCCCTCCCGTACCACGCCAACGGCATGACCCTGTGGGCGTACGACGCCCAGGGCGCGCCGCTGCTGGAGAAGACGTACTACTCGGTGGGCGGCGGCTTCGTCGTCGACGAGGACGCGGTCGGCGAGGACCGGATCAAGCTCGACGACACCGTGCTGAAGCACCCCTTCCGGACGGGTGACGAGCTGCTGCGGCTGGCCGGGGAGACCGGGCTGTCGATCTCCGCGCTGATGCTGGAGAACGAGAAGGCCTGGCGGACGGAGCCGGAGATCCGCGCGGGGCTGCTGGAGATCTGGCGGGCCATGCAGGACTGCGTCGCGCGCGGCATGTCCCAGGAGGGCATCCTGCCCGGCGGCCTGAAGGTGCGCCGACGCGCCGCGAACACCGCCCGCAAGCTGCGCTCCGAGGGCGACCCGCTGGCCCTGTCGATGGAGTGGATCACGCTCTACGCGATGGCGGTCAACGAGGAGAACGCCGCGGGCGGCCGCGTCGTCACCGCCCCGACGAACGGCGCCGCCGGCATCATCCCGGCCGTCCTGCACTACTACATGAACTTCGTACCGGGCGCGGACGAGGAGGGCGTGGTCCGCTTCCTGCTCGCCGCGGGCGCGATCGGCATGCTCTTCAAGGAGAACGCCTCGATCTCCGGCGCCGAGGTGGGCTGCCAGGGCGAGGTCGGCTCCGCCTGCTCGATGGCGGCCGGCGCGCTGGCCGAGGTCCTCGGCGGCACCCCCGAGCAGGTCGAGAACGCGGCCGAGATCGGCATGGAGCACAACCTGGGCCTGACCTGCGACCCGGTCGGCGGCCTGGTCCAGATCCCGTGCATCGAGCGCAACGGCATGGCCGCGGTCAAGGCCGTCACGGCGGCGAAGATGGCGATGCGGGGCGACGGCAGCCACAAGGTCTCCCTGGACAAGGTCATCAAGACCATGAAGGAGACCGGCGCGGACATGTCCGTCAAGTACAAGGAGACCGCGCGCGGCGGCCTGGCGGTCAACATCATCGAGTGCTGACAGGAGTCGGCCCTGACCAGCGCCTTGGTTTCTTTCAGCGCTGTCAGGGCCTTCCCTGCTTACGCGGCGGAAAGTCCCTGGACATCCGCGTTGCTGCCAGATCACCCCACTGAGCATGCGCATGCATCGCAGGCGTAGACACCGAAGCCAGATGATCCTCGCCGTTCCATGGCGGAGCCCTGACAACGGTGACCGTGAGATGCCGACAGCCGATGCGCTCGTCCAGCCATCGGGCAGTCTCGGGCTGCTCCAGCGTCAAGTGGCCGTCCACGACGACAGGCACCCTTGCTTCCCCGGCCGGGACATGAGGTCCGGCATGGCACACCCGACACATCAGGCAGTACAGCGGTGAGCCTGCCGCCGTCCCTCCGGGGCCTGCCCACGCAGCCCGGCTCGACAACGGCGCGCTGCCGACACCCCGCAGGCCGCCCAGGTTCCTCGCCGCCCGAACCCCGATCGACACGTCCTGTTACTTTTCAGTAACTGACGGTCGACCTGTACTTTTCGGGTCAGCCCTGATGATCTGGAGATTGTGGGAGGTGTGGGTGAGCCTGGGGGAGCGAGGCGGGCTGGCCCTACCTCGACCGGTATAGCCAGCTATCCCGACAACCCAGGTTTAACGCCATTGACCCAGCGCGGCCAAAACGGGGGCGAAAGAGTCATGGATGTCAGATGTCTCTCCAACATGCTGGAAGAACTGACGCGTGAGCACCGAATACCGGGGGCTCAGCTTTGTCTGTATCGAGACGGAAAGACGTACAACGCATACACCGGCGTAGAGCGACTCGGCGGGGATGTCCTCGTGACACCGCGTTCCCGTTTCGCCTACGGCTCCGTGAGCAAGGTGTTCACGGCCGCGCTGGTGATGCAACTGGTGGAGGAGGGCGAGGCCGAACTCGACGAACCGGTCCTGTCCTTCCTGAGCGGGCACACCGTGCCACCGGGCCACCCCATGCGGTCGGTCACCCTGCGGCACCTGCTCAGCCATACCGCGGGACTCGTCTCCGACTACGAGGGAGCGCCGCTGCGCTCCCCGTCGCTGCACCGCTACTTCGCCTCGGTGCTCCGCGCCGGACATTTCAGTGCGCCCGGATCCGCGTTCTCCTACTCCAACACGGGGTACGCCGTCGCCGCCTATGCCGTCGAGGTGCTGACCGGACAGAGTTGGTGGGACTCGGTCGAGTCCTATCTGGCCCGGCCGACCGGCCTGGACCTGGCCTTCGTACGCGACCCGCGGCCGGGGGCGGCCCCGCCCGCCATCGTGAGCGGGCACGCTGTCACGGCGACGACCGGAAAAAGCTCACCCGTCGACTTCCACGTGGAGTCGACGCTGGTGCCCGCGGGCGGGATCGCGGGCAGCGCCATGGATCTCGTCCGGTTCGGACGCTGCTTCCTGGGGGAAGGGCATGCGGACCTGGAGGCCGATATCGCGGCCCTCGACGTACTGGCACAGATGGGGCATTCCGTACCGGAAGCCGACCCGTTCGGGATCGCGGCCGGCTGGGGCGCCGGCTGGGGCCTCTTCCCGGCCGACGACGGGACGTTGTGGCTCGGTCACGACGGAACCCTCGACGGTGGCTCCTGCAACGTCAGGGTCAGCCCCGACGGCGGCACGGCCCTCGCCTTCACCACCAACTCCACCACCGGGCTCGCGGCCTGGGAGGACCTGGTAGCCGAACTCGACAGGTCCTTCGGTCTGCGTGTCGGCCACTACCGGCAGCCCGCCCCGGACGACAGGCCGTACGACTCGACCGCTCTGCTCGCCGGAGAGTTCCTCAACGGGGACTTGGACATCCAGGTCTCGCTCGGGGACGGCAATACGCTCCGGTTCGCCGCCTGCAACGGGATCTCCGGGGACCTGGCCGTCGGCAGCGACCTCACGTTCGCCGTGCGCGCGGCGGACCAGGGTGACCTGCTGTTCAGCGGTCGGTTCATGAGTTCCGTCCCGGACGGCCCTGTCGACCTCATGCAGTACAACGGTCGGACGCTCTTCAAGGACAGCAGCCAGGCTCGCCTCGTGGCCTAGCCGCTCCGGTTCTTCCCGTCCCGGCTCGCCCCCGCCCGGGCTTCTCCCGCCCTTCAGCGCCGTCGGCCCCTCCTGGCCGACGGCGCCCCCTTGGCTGAAGCACAGCCGCGCTCACGTGCGGCTCATTCCCCTGCGTGCGACTCATGTGGCGCACCCGTGAAATAAGGAGTAGCGACCGTGGCTTCTGCCAGGAACGCGGAGAACCGGACGTTTCAGGAACTGTTCGGCGCGCACGTGGCCCATCGCCCGGACGCGGTCGCGCTGGTGTCGGAGTCCGGGACCATGAGCTACGCCGAGCTGGACGAGCGCGTGGCACGGGTGGCTTCCGCGCTGCGCGCCCGCGGGGTCCGCAGGGGGACGCTGGTCGGCGTCTGCCTGGAGCGCGGTGCGGGGGTGGTGGTGTGCGCACTGGCCGTCATGCGGACCGGCGGCGTGTACCTGCCGCTGGACCCGAAGTATCCGCTGGAGCGGCTCCAGTACATGGTCGACGACTCGGGCGTCGGCACGGTGATAACCCAGTCCTCCCTGGCGGCGGCTGTCCCGAGGACGGACCGGCGACTGGTCCTGGACGAACTCGCCGGCGACACGGCAGACGACGCGGTGCCGGACACCGCCCCCGTCGCGGAGTGCGGACCGGACGACGCCGCGTACATGATCTACACCTCGGGATCCACGGGCCGCCCCAAGGGTGTGGTCGTCACCCACCGAGGCATCGCGGACCTGGCTCGCACCCAGCGCGAGCGGATGCTGGTCACCCCCGACTCCCGCGTGCTGCAGTTCGCCTCGCCGAGTTTTGACGCGGCTGTCTTCGAGCTGACGATGTCGCTGCTGAACGGCGCCGCGCTCGTCGCACTGTCCCAGGACCGACTGGCGGGCGACGAACTCGCGCGGGCCATACGGGACTTCCAGGTCACCCATGCGACCTTGCCGCCCGCGGTCCTGCCGACCATGTCCCCCGAAGACGTGCCCACCCTCGCGGTCCTGATGGTGGCGGGCGAGGCATGCCCCGGCGAGCTGGTCGACCTGTGGTCGCGCGAGCGCCGGATGTACAACGGCTACGGCCCGACCGAGACCACCGTGTGCGCCACGATGAGCGAGCCGATGTCCGGCAGGGGCACTCCCCCGCTCGGTACGGACGTCGAGGGCACCGAGGTGTACCTCCTGGACGACCACCTGCGGCACGTGCCCGCGGGCTCCACCGGTGAGCTCTACATCGCGGGCGAGGGGCTGGCCCGGGGCTACTGGGGGCGTCCCGCACTCACGGCGGATCGTTTCGTCGCCAATCCGTTCGGGTCGGCCGGGGCTCGGATGTACCGGACCGGTGACCTGGTACGACGTACCGACGCGGGCGTACTGGAGTTCGTGGGCCGGGTCGACGACCAGGTCAAGCTGCGCGGTTTTCGCATCGAGCCCGGCGAGATCGAGGGCGCTCTCATGCGCCGGCCCGGTATCGCGCACGCCGTCGTCACGGTCCATGAGGACCGGCTGGGACACCGCCGACTGGTTGCGTACGCAGTCGTTGATACGGACGGAGAGCGCGGCTCCGGGACCCCTGCCTCCCTCCGCACCGCGCTGGGCCGCGAACTCCCCGACTACATGGTGCCGTCCGCCGTCGTCCTGCTCGACGCGCTTCCCCTCACCGCCAACGGCAAGGTCGACCGGGCGGCACTGCCCGCTCCCTCGCCCGACCAGATGGTCGGCGAGTACGTCGCCCCGCGCACCTCGGCGGAACAGACTGTCGCGGAGGTGTTCGCCGATGTCCTGGGCGTGGCCCGGGCCGGGATCCACGACGACTTCTTCGACCTCGGCGGCGACTCCATCCGCGCCGTGCAGGCCGTTTCCCGCATCGAGGCACTGCTCGGCGTCCGTGCCGAGCGGCGAGCCCTGTTCAGCCATCCCACCGTCGCCGAGCTGACGGCGGTCTGCCTGCGCTCCGAGGCCGTGCCGGCGACGCACATCGCGCGCGCCGACCGGGACCGCCCGCTGCCGCTGTCGTCGGCGCAGCGCCGGCTGTGGTTCCTCGACCAGTACGAGGGCGGCAGCACCGAGTACTACGCCGGCAGCGCCTACCGGCTGCGCGGTGGGCTGTCCACGACCGCACTGCGTGCCGCCCTGGGCGCCCTTGTCGCCCGTCACGAATCACTGCGCACCACCTTCCACGAGGCCGACGGCATCCCCGTACAGCGGATCCGTTCCCTTGCCGACAGCCCGCTCGCGCTGCGGGAGCACGATCTGTCGGGGTTCGGCGCGCAGGTTCGTGAGCGGGAACTGGACGAACTGCTGCGCACCGAGGTGGACACGCCGTTCGACCTCGGCAGCGGTCCGTTGCTGCGGGCGCTGCTGGTCCGTCTCGCCGCCGACGAGCACGTCCTGGTGCTGAGCACGCACCACATCGTCAGCGACGGCTGGTCACTGGACGTCCTGACCAGGGACCTGACGGCGCTCTACCGCGCCGAGAGCCACCCCGACGCGTTGGACCTTCCCGAGCTGTCCGTGCAGTACGTGGACTTCGCTGTCTGGGAGCAAGGACACCGGGACGGCGACGCGGTCCACGACCGGCTCACCTACTGGAAGCGTCAGCTCGACGAGGTTCCGTCCCTGGCCCTGCCCACGGACCGGCCGCGCCCCGAGATCCGCACGACCGCTGGAGCCGTGCACCGCTTCCACCTGCCCGCTGCCGAGACCGAGGCGTTGAAGGAGCTGGGCCGCAGCCGCGGCGCGACACTCTTCATGACGTTGACCGCCATGACCCAACTGGTGCTGGCGAGCGCGTCGGGCAGCCAGGACGTAGCCCTCGGTGTCGCCTCCGCGGGCCGGGACCACCGGCAGACCGACGATCTGGTCGGCTTCTTCGTCAACCCCCTCGTGATCCGCTCCCGACCGCGGGCCACGGATACCGTCTCATCCTTCCTGGACGGCGTACGGACCACCGTGCTCGACGCCTTCGACCACGAACTGCCCTTCGATCGCCTGGTCGATGAGCTGATCACCGAACGCGACCCCAGCCGTACCCCGCTCTTCCAGGCCATGATGGTGCTGCAGAACACACTGCCCCAGCAGGTCCAACTGGCCGGGCTCGATGTCGCCGAGGTGCCGCTGCCGCGTACCAAGTCGCTGTTCGACCTGGTGGTGGAGTACGAGGAGTACGACGGCGGTCTGCGCGTCGTCGTCGAATACAACACCGACCTGTTCGAGGCCGCCTCCGTCCAGCGTCTCGCTGAGCGGTTGCAGCACCTCGTGACCGCCGCCGTCGGGGATCCGGGGCAGCCACTCGCCCGCCTGAGCCTGCTCGCCGACGACGAGCGGCGGCAACTGCTCCGGTGGACCGGCACCACTCCGGAAGGTGCCGGAGCGGGTGTGCCCGAGCTGTTCGCCGCCGCGGCCGCCGCGACTCCCGACGCGACCGCCGTGATCGGCCCGCGCGAGACCCTGACGTACGCCGAGCTCGACGCCCGCGCCGACGCGTTGGCGCGACGGCTGCGAACCCTCGGAGCCGGCGCCGAGTCGCCGGTGGTGTTGGTCCTGGAACGCGGTGTACCGGTCGTGGTGTCCATGCTCGCCGTGCTGCGCGCGGGCGCCGCCTACGTGCCGGCGCACAGCGGCTACCCGACGGAGCGAGTGCGCTGGCTCATCGAGGAGACCGGGGCGGTGTGCGTCATCGCCGACGCGGCGTCCGCCGACCGTGTCCCGGACGGCACCGGTGTGCCGCTGCTCCTCGTCGACGAAGGTGGGCGCGACCGCGATCCCGTACCGCAGGAGCCGCTCGTCGACCTGCCTGTCGAGCCGGAGCGGCTGGCGTACGTGATGTTCACGTCCGGCTCCACCGGCGCCCCCAAGGGCGTCGCGGTCACCCACGACGACATTGTCCGCCTCACGACCGACAGCCGCTGGCGCGACGGACGGCACGGGCGGGTCCTCTTTCACTCCTCGCACGCCTTCGACGCCGCCACGTACGAGATCTGGGTGCCGCTGCTGAACGGCGGCAGCGTGGTCGTGGCGCCCCCGGAGCACCTGGACGCGGAGGCGTTCGGCGCGCTGGTCACGGAACACGGCGTCGAGTCGACGTTCGTCACCACCTCGCTGTTCAACCTGTACGCCAACCAGCGGCCGGACTGCTTCAGCGGGATGCGCGCCGTGCTCACCGGCGGTGAGGCCGCGAACCCGCAGGCCGTGCGCCGGGTCGCCGATACCTGCCCCGGCCTGGTGGTCATCAACGCGTACGGCCCCACCGAGACCACTACCTTCGTCACGGGCCACGCCTTCGCCCTGGACACCGACTCCGACACCGGCACGCGCACCCTGCCCATCGGCAGCGGTCTCGACGGCACCCGACTGCTGGTCCTGGACGGCTTCCTGCGGCCGGTGCCCGCCGGCGTCGTCGGTGAGCTGTACATCGGCGGCGCCGGTCTCGCCCGCGGCTACTGGGGACGCCCCGACCTGACGGCGGAACGCTTCGTCGCCGACCCGTCCGGTGCCCCGGGATCGCGCGTGTACCGCACGGGCGACCTTGTGCGCTGGACGGCGGACGGCGAATTGGAGTTCGCGGGGCGCGCGGATGCCCAGGTGAAGATCCGCGGCTTCCGCATCGAGCTCGGTGAGATCGAAGCGGCGCTGCTGCGGCTGCCGGAGATCGGCGAGGCGACGGTGGTGGTACATGCCGCGGACACCGGTGCCCGGCGGCTGGTCGGCTACGTGGTGGCGGAGCGGCACTCCGACGCACCCGTTGTGGTGGATACCGACGCCGTACGGGCGCGGCTGGGCGAGCAGTTGCCCGAGTACATGGTGCCCGCTGCCTTGATCACCCTCGACGCCCTTCCCCTGAACGGCAACGGCAAGATCGATCGACGAGCCCTGCCCGACCCGGGCCAGGACGTACTGGCCGGTGCCGTGTACGTGGCGCCGCGGTCACCGGCCGAGGAGGTGCTGGCCGGGGTGTTCGCGTCGGTACTGGGTGCGGAACGGGTCGGGGTGCACGACAACTTCTTCGACCTGGGCGGGGATTCCATCCTGAGCATCCAGGTCGTCTCCCGCGCCCGCCGTGAGGGAATCCACCTCGGCTCGAAGGACGTCTTCGCTCGCCAGACCGTGGCAGGCCTGGCGGCGCTCGCCGAGGCCACCGGGCCCGGCGAGCGCCGTGGGCCCTCCGCTGAGCAGGGGGCCGTATCCGGCCCGGTGGCGGTGACGCCGATTGTGGACTGGTTCTTCGCCACGCATCCGGTGGCGCCGCACCACTTCAACATGGCCGTGTTGCTGGAGCTCGTGGACGGCTTCGACACCGCGGCTCTGTCCAAAGCGGTGGAAACGCTGCTGGCCCAGCACGACATGCTGCGCTCGCGTGTGGCGGACGGGCGGCTCGTCGTCGCCGGGTCCCAGGACGCGTCGCGCGTCATGGAGAGGGTGAACGTCTGCGAGCTGCCGGCAGAGCGGCTGGACCATGTGGTGCGAGAGCACTCCGTACGGGTCCAGGCGACGCTCGACCTGACGGACGGTCCGCTGATCCGTACCGTGCTCTTCGACGGCGGGAGCACGCACCGTTCACGCCTGCTGCTGGCAGCACACCACCTGGTGGTGGACGGCGTGTCCTGGCGGGTCCTGCTGGAGGACCTGGACACCGCATACCGGCAGGCGCCGCTGGGACCGAAGACAACCTCGTTCCAGCAGTGGGCCCGGATGCTCGCGCACCACACCCGCCAAGGCGGTTTCGCCGCCGAACTGCCGTACTGGAAAACCGTGGCCGAAGACGCCGGCGTCACCGTCCCCACGGACACCGAAGGCCCGAACCTGATGGGCGGCCAGAAGACGGTGTCCACGGTGCTGGACGCCGAGCGAACGCGTCTGCTGCTCCAGGAAGTCCCCGGGACCTACCGCACACAGGTCAATGACGTGCTGCTCGCGGCACTCGCCCGCGTGCTGTGCCAGTGGTCGGGACATGAACGGCTGCTCGTCGACCTCGAGGGCCACGGGCGGGAAGAGCTGTTCGAGGGGGTCGATCTCTCCCGGACGGTCGGCTGGTTCACCACCATGTTCCCCGTCGTGCTGGAAGCACACGACGACTGGGGCAAGCAGATCAAGGCGACCAAGGAAGCCCTGCGGGCGGTCCCGAACCGAGGGCTGGGATACGGCGCCCTGCGCCACCTCGCCGACGGGCTGGAGACAATGCCCCGGCCGCAGATCAGCTTCAACTACCTCGGCCAGTTCGATGGCCGACCGGACGGCGGCCTGCACGAGTCGATCGTCCTGAACCCCGGTGGTGAGTACGCGCCCGAGGAGGAGCGGGCGCATCTGCTCGACGCGGTGGGCCGGGTGGTGGACGGACAACTGGTCTTCGACTGGGCGTACTCGAACGGTGTCCACCGCGAGGAGACGGTGCGGGCGCTCGCCGAACAGTTCACGGCGGAGCTGGACGCACTGGTCGCGCACTGCCTGACCGAGGACCACGGCGGAGCGACCCCGTCGGACTTCCCCCTGGTGGCCCTCGACCAGACAGCGGTCGACCGCCTGGTCGGCAACGGGCGGGAAGTGGAGGACATCTACCCGCTGACCCCCATGCAGCAGGGCATGCTCTTCCACGCTCTCCTGGAACCCGACTCCTCCTCCTACTTCGAACAGATCATGTTCGTGCTCGACGGAGCAACCGACGTCGAGGCGCTGGCCGGGGCCTGGCAACGGATCGCCGAGCGGACAGCCGTGCTTCGTACCTCGATCGCCTGGCAGGGCGTTCCCCAGCCCGTTCAGATCGTTCACGGCGACGCTGTTCTCCCGGTGAGTGTGGGCGACTGGCGCGGGATGTCGGAGCCGGAGCAGTCGGCAGCGCTGGCGGAGTTCACGGCGGCGGACGAGCAGGCGGGAATCGACCTGAAGACCGCCCCGCTCGCTCGGGTGGCGTTGTTCCGGCTGTCTGACACCCGGGTCCAAGTGGTCTGGACGTTCCACCACATCCTGTTGGACGGCTGGAGTCTGCCGCTGGTGATGGCCGACCTGTTCACCGCCTACCGGGGCGAGGCGCTCCCCGACCGCCCGGCGTTCCGCGACCATCTCGCCTGGCTGGCCGGACAGGACACGCAAGCAGCGCAAACCTACTGGCACCAGGTCCTGGCCGGATACGACACCCCGGTGGCGCTGCCCTACGACCACATCCCCGACGACGTACGCGCCGCACGCTCCACGGAACGCCTGGAGCTGGATCTTCCGGACAAGCCGTCCGACGCCGTCCTCGCCTTCGCCAGGCAGCACAGGATCACCGTCAACACGATCGTCCAGGGTGCGTGGGCGCTTCTGCTGGCGGCGCGGTCGGGCCGGACGGATGTCGTCTTCGGCGCGACCAGCTCGGGCCGGCCCGCTGCCATCCGGGACATCGAGTCGGCGATCGGCCTCTTCATCAACACCCTGCCGGTACGGGTCCGTATCGATCCGTCCGTCACGGTCGCCCAATGGCTGCGCGACATCCAGGCCCAGCAGACCGAGGCACGCACATACGACTACGTGCCCCTCGCCCGCATCCAGGCCGAGGCCGAACTCGCCGCCGACACCCCGCTCTTCGACAGCCTGGTCGTCTTCGAGAACTACCCGGTCGACGAGGAGAGCGCCCGCGCACACGGCCTGAACATCGAGGCCGTCACCGCCAACGAAGCCGCCAACTACCCGCTCACTCTCAGCGCTTACGCCAGTGACCACAGGGTCCGGCTGGTCCTCGGGTTCGAGCCGACGGCCTTCGACCCGCAGACCGCACACGGTCTGCTGGACGAGCTCGGCACGATCGTCCGGGCCCTTGTCGACCAGCCCGCCGGCCCGCTCGGCCGACTGCCGGTGCGGCGGGACCCGGCACTGGCGGCCTTCGAGGACGGCGGCACGGTGGCGGTGCCCGACCGTACGGTCGTGGATCTCTTCGCCGAGCAGGTTGCCCTGCGACCGGACGCGGTCGCGATCGCGGCCGAGGACGAGTCACTGACGTATGCCGAGCTCGACGCACGGGCCGACCGGCTGGCGCGGTCGCTGCGTGCCCACGGCGTCGGTCCCGAGTCCCGAGTGCTGCTGCTGATGCCGCGCTCGGCGCGCGTCGTCGTGGCCATGCTGGCTGTGCTCAAGGCGGGCGCCGCGTATGTGCCGGTGCACGCGGCGTTTCCCGCCGACCGTGTCGCCTGGCTGCTTCAGGACACCGGCGCGGTAGCGGTGATCGCGGACAGCTCGATGCTCGGCAGGCTGGTCGAGCCGCGGGTGCCGGTGCTGGTGTACGACGAGGCGGACTCCGCCGTCTCGGTGCCGGCCGGAGGCGAGCTCCCCCGGGTGCCGGCCGCCTCGGCGGCGTATGTGATGTTCACTTCCGGTTCCACCGGGACCCCGAAGGGGGTGACCGTCGACCACCGCAGCGTGGTCGCACTGGCCCGTGACCGTCGCTGGCGGCAGGGGCACGAACGGGTGCTCTTCCACTCGCCGCACGCTTTCGACGCCGCCACCTACGAGGTCTGGGCCCCGCTGCTGGCGGGCGGCACGGTCGCCGTCGCCCCTGCGGGCGATATGACGGCGGACGTCATCCGCCGCGGCGTCAGCGAGTACGGCGTCACCGCGGTCTTCCTGACCACCGCGCTGTTCAACCTGTTCGCCCAGCAGGACCCGGGCTGCTTCGGCGGGTTGCGCGAGGTGTGGACGGGCGGTGAGGCAGCCCTGCCCGCGGCCTTCGCCAAGGTGGCCGAGACCTGCCCGGACACCACCGTCGTCCACGTCTACGGGCCCACCGAGACCACCACCTTCGCGACCTGCACCCCGATCGCCAGGGACGAGGCCGGGGCGGCTGTGACCCCGATCGGCCGGCCCATGGACAACACCCGGGCGTACGTCCTGGACGCGCTGCTGCGGCCGGTGCCGGTAGGCGTACCGGGCGAGCTGTATCTGGCCGGTGACGGGGTGGCCCGCGGCTACGAGAACAGGCCGGCCCTGACCGCGGAGCGCTTCGTCGCCAACCCCTTCGCCGTCGGATCACGGCTCTACCGCACCGGCGATGTGGTCCGGTGGAACCCCGACGGGCGGATCGAGTTCATCGGCCGGGCCGACGGACAGGTCAAGATCCGCGGCTTCCGCATCGAGCTCGGCGAGATCGAGAGCGCGCTCGTCGGCTGCCCCGGGGTCGCCGGGGCCGCCGTCGCCGTAGTGGACTCCCCCTCGGGAGCCAAGCAGCTCGTCGGCCACCTCCTGGCGGGGACCGGTGAGCAGCCGGACCCCGAGGCCGTACGGGCCAAGCTCACCGGCATGCTGCCCGCCTACATGGTGCCGTCGGTGCTGCTGCGCATCGACGAGCTGCCGCTGACACCCAACGGCAAGGTGGACCGCCGTGCGCTGCCCGCGCCCGACTGGTCCTCGCTGACCGAGGCCCGGTACGAGGCACCCGAGACCGTCACCGAGGAAGTGCTCGCCGAGATCTGGGCCGGGGTGCTGAACCTCGAACGAGTCGGCGTGCACGACAACTTCTTCGACATCGGCGGCGACTCCGTGCGCGGCATCCAGGTCATTGGAGCGCTCGAATCGGCCTTCGGCGTGCGGCTGCTCACCAAGGCGATGTTCACGCACCAGACCCTGCGGGCCCTCGCCCAGGCCGTGGAGGACGCGGTGCTGGCGGAGCTGGACGACTGATCCGTGGCCCTTCACCTCTTGTATCCCCCCTACTTCCCCACCCCGCGCTGGAGGACCGAGCGATGACCGCCGACCGCAAGGAACGGCTGAAGCAGGAGATGCTCCGCCGACTGACGGCGCAGCAGGACCGCAAGGACCGCGACCGGATCACCCGGGTCCCGCGCGACGGTGACCTGGCGCTGTCGTACGCCCAGCAGCGCCTCTGGTTCCTCGACAAGCTGGAACCGGGCCGGGCGGACTACAACTCGGGCTTCTGCCTGGAGCTGCTCGGCACTCTCGACGCGGGCGCACTCCGCAAAGCCTGCGCGGCGCTGGTCGCCCGGCACGAGTCGCTCCGCACGACCTTCCACGAGAAGGACGGCCAGGGTGTCCAGCGCGTGCACGCTCCCGACGCGGGCGAGACCCTGGCCTTCGAGGAGGCCGACGTACCCGAAGGGGACGAAGCGGCGCTCACCGCCGCGTTGGGGAGCCGCTACGCCCTGCCCTTCGACCTGGCCCACGGCCCCCTGCTGCGGGCGCACCTGCTGCGCGCGGGCGAGCGACGGCACGTACTGCTCGTGGCGATGCACCACATCGTCACCGACGGCTGGTCGATGGGGGTCCTGCGGGCCGAACTCGACGTCCTCTACCAGGCCGCCGTCGAGCACCCCGCCTGCACGGCCCCGGTCCTGGCGGCCACCGCCGGGCTGGCCGAACCGGCCGTCCAGTACCCGGACTACGCGGCCTGGCAGCGCGGGCGGCTCAGCGGCCCGCGCCACGAGCGGTCCCTGGACCACTGGCGGCAGAAGCTGAAGGGCGCCGAACCGCTGGCCCTGCCCACCGACCGGCCCCGGCCGGCGGTGCGGGGCACCGCGGGTGACTCGTACCGCTTCCGCCTCCCCCGGGCGACCGCCGAGGCCATGGGCCGCGCCGCTGAGGCGCAAGGCGCCAATCTGTTCATGGTGCTGATCGCCGGGGTCCGGCTGACGCTCTCACGCTGGACCCGTCAGGACGACGTGGTGGTGGGCACGGTCGTGTCCGGCCGCGACGACGCCCGGCTGCGCGACACAGTGGGCTTCTTCGTGAACACCGTGGCGCTGCGCGGACAGGTCGACGAACGGCGGTCCATGGGTGAACTGCTCACCGACGTGCGGGACGGGCTGCTGGCCGACCTCGACCATGCCGAGGTGCCCTTCGACGCGGTGGTGGACGCCGTACTGGACGAGCGGGACAGCTCGACGCCGCCGCTGGTGCAGGCCACGGTCGTACTGCAGAACCTCGACAGCGGGCAGCGGACCGGGCTCGGCGCTCTTGAGGTGAACGCCTACCCGCTGCACCGCGAGCACTCCGTCTTCGACCTGACCTTCGAGTTCCATGAGACACCCGAAGGGATCGACGCCTCACTGGAGTTCACCACCGAACTCTTCGACCGCGGCACGGTCGAGCTGCTGGCCCGCGACCTGTGCGCGGTACTCGCCGCGGCGGACGATCCGCGGCCGCTGCGCGACACCGAGCCGCACGGCGACCGTACGAAGGTGCTCGACGGCGGGGCGGGGCCCGAACCGCGCACGGTGGGCGAGCTGCTGGCCGCTCAGCGACCCGACGCCCTCGCGGTGATCGCCGCGGACGAGCGGCTCACCTTCGCGGAACTCTCCGACAGGGCCGGCCGCTTCGCCTCGTACCTGCGCGCACGGGGTCTGAGGCGTGGTGAGTTCGTGGGTGTCTGCCTGGACCGCGGCGCCGACCAGGTGGCCGCTCTGCTGGGCGCCATGCAGGCGGGCGGCGTGTACCTGCCGCTCGACCCGGGCTATCCCGCGGAGCGCCTCGCCTACGTCCTGGACGACTCGGGTGTCCGTACGGTCATCACCGACTCCGCCTCCTGCGGCTCGCTTCCTCCCACCGCCGACCGGATCCTGCTGGACGAGGCGCGTGCGGAGATCCTCGCCTGCGCGCCCGCGCCGCACACCGCCGCCGTCGCCGACGCCGCGTACACGATCTACACGTCCGGTTCCACGGGCCGTCCCAAGGGCGTGCTGGTCAGCCACCACGGCATCGCCGCCCTGGCCTCGGCGCAGGGCTCCCGGATGGACGTCGGCGAGGGAAGCAGGATGCTGCAGTTCGCCTCGCCCGCTTTCGACGCGGCGATCGCCGAACTGCTGGTCGCCCTGCTGAACGGCGCCACGGCCGTGGTACTGCCCCGGGAGCAGTTGCGCGGCGAAGGGCTGGCGCGGACCCTGAGCGGCTACGGGATCACCCATGTCACGCTGCCTCCCGCGCTGCTGCCCAGCCTGACCCCCGAAGACCTGGGGCCGGTGCAGGCGCTGCTGGTGGCCGGCGAGGCCTGCGCGGGGGAACTGGTGGCGGCGTTCTCCGTCGGCCGCCGCATGTTCAACGCCTACGGGCCTACCGAGTCCACCGTATGCGCCACCATGAGCGCGCCGCTGACGGGCAGCGGCACCCCGCCGATCGGCACCGCGATCGAGGGTACCCGGCTGTACGTGCTGGACCGCTGGCTGCGGCCGGTCGGACCCGGCGTACCCGGTGAGCTGTACATCGCGGGTGACGGCCTCGCCCACGGCTACTGGCGGCGAGCCGACCTGACCGCCGAGCGGTTCGTCGCCGACCCGTTCGGCACGCCCGGCAGCCGGATGTACCGCTCGGGCGACGTGGTACGCCGACGGGCCGACGGCGAGCTGGAGTTCCTCGGCCGTGCCGACTCCCAGGTCAAGATCCGCGGTCATCGCATCGAACTCGGCGAGATCGAGGGAACCGTGCTGCGGCTGCCCGAGGTGGCCCAGGCCGTGGTCGACGTACAGGGGACGGGGGCCGGGCGCAGGCTGGTGGCGTACGCCGTGCCGGCCGAGCCCGGTTCCCTCACCGTCGACTCGCTGCGCGAGCGGGCCGCGGCCCTGCTGCCCGACCACATGATGCCGTCGGCGTTCTGCCTGCTCGACGCGGTGCCGCTGACGTCCAACGGCAAGGTGGACCGCAAGGCGCTTCCCGCCGTGGACTGGGCAGGACAGTCCGACGCCGGCCATGTGTCCCCCCGTACCGCCACCGAGGAAGCGGTGGCCGCGATCTGGTGTGACCTGCTCGGCCTGGAGAAGCCGGGGGTGCACGACAACTTCTTCCGGGTGGGCGGCGACTCGATCGCCAGCATCCGGCTGCTCTCGCGGATCGCCGACGTCCTCGGCGTGCGGCTGGCGCCGCGGAGCGTTTTCGACCGGCCGACGATCGCGGGCCTGGCCGGGCTGCTGGACGGGGCGCCCACCGCCGCGGGCGCGGCTGAGCGGATCAGCCCGGCGCCGCGCGACGGCGCGTTGCCGCTGTCGTACGCCCAGCGGCGGCTGTGGTTCCTGGACGAGTTCGAACCGGGCGGCTCCGAGTACAACTCGGGCGGTGCGCTCCGGCTGACCGGGCCGCTGGTCACCTCCGCGCTGCGGGCCGCCCTCGACGCCCTGACACACCGGCACGAGTCGCTGCGCACGTCGTTCGCCTCGCGTGACGGCAGTCCCGTCCAGGTCGTCCACCCGCCTGCGCCCGTCCCCCTGCCCATCCTCGATCTGACCGGTCGCGAGTCCGAACTGGACGCGCTTCTCGGGGCACGGGTACGGGAGCCCTTCGCGCTCGGTGACGGCCCTCTGCTGCGCCCCCTGCTGGCCCGGCTCGGCGGCGAGGAGCACGTTCTGCTGCTGTGCATCCACCACATCGTCACCGACGCCTGGTCGATGGCGGTCATCACCCGCGAACTCGGCGACCTCTACTCGGCCGCGCTGCGTCACCCGGACGCCGGGCCCGCCGAGCTGGCCGGGCACGCCGGCCTGAGCGACCTCCCCGTCCAGTACGCCGACTTCGCGCTGTGGCAGAACCGGCTGGAGGAAGCGGAGGCGTTCAGGGCCTCACTCGCCCAGTGGCAGCGGCGGCTCGCCGGGGCTCAGCCGCTGGAGCTGCCGACCGACCGTCCCCGGCCCACGGTGCGCGGCACGAGCGGTGCGGTGTACGAGTTCACGGTCCCGGCACACGTACTGGAGGGGCTGCACCGGCTCGGCCGGGCGCACGCATGCACGCTGTTCATGACCCTGACCGCCGCAACCCAACTGCTGTTGTCGCGGTGGACCGGGCAGGACGACGTCATCGTCGGCACCGTCACCTCGGGACGCGAGCGCGCCGAGCTGGAGAACATCGTCGGGTTCTTCATCAACACCCTGGCCCTGCGCACCCGCATCGACGAGTCGGTGACGGTCGCCGGACTGCTCGCCGACGTACGGGAGACCGTGCTGGAGGCGTTCGAGCACGCCGACGTGCCCTTCGACCGGGTGGTGGAGGCGGTGGCGCCCGAGCGCGACCCCGCGCGCCCCACCCTGGTCCAGGCCGTCGTCGCCCTGCAGAACGCACCCGGCCAGACACCGCACCTGGACGGGCTCACCCTGCGCGAGCAGCCGCTGGCGCGTGAGCACTCGCTGTTCGACCTCAGCCTGGACTTCGGGGAAGTGGACGGGCAGTTGCTCGGCGCACTCGAGTACAACACCGAGCTGTTCGAGGCGGAGACAGTCGAGCGCTTCACGGCCCAACTCGTCCGCCTGTTGGAACTGCTGACCGAGGACGCCGGCCGCAGCCTGCGCGAACTGGTCCCGCTCCCGGACGGAATGCGGCAGTCCCTGCTGGCCGCCGCTACCGGCCCTGCCCTCCCCGCCACCGGCGACCACGCGCTGAGCGCCCTGACCGCCACCGCCGCCGCGCACCCCGGGCGGGCCGCCCTGACCGCGGGCGGGGTCACGCTTTCCTACGGGGAGCTGGAGGCACGCGTCAACCGGCTGGCGCGGCATCTGATCGCGTCCGGCGTCGGCCCGGGCGAGCAGGTCGCGCTGGTGCTTCCGCGTACAGAGCACGCGGTGACCGCCGTGTTCGCGGTGCTGCGGACCGGGGCCGCCTACGTGCCCATCGACCCGGCCTACCCCGACGACCGGATTCGGTCGATCATCGGCCAGAGCCGCCCGCACAGCGTCCTCACGGTGGAGACCAGTGCGGAGGCATTGTGCGAGCTGCTCGGCAGCGGTATCGAGGTGCTCTCCGTCGACGGACCGCTGGAGGCCGCCCTCGCGGCTCTGGACGACGCCCCACTCGAGGACGCCGCGCGGACGGCTCCGCTCGCCGACGTGCATCCCGCCTACGTGATGTACACGTCCGGGTCCACCGGCGCCCCCAAGGGAGTGGTGGTCAGCCACGGCAGCCTCCGGGCCATGATCGAGGGCTACCGTACGGTCGTCCTCGACGCGCTCCCGGACCCGACGAAGCCGCTGCGGGCCGCGCACATCGCGGCCTGGTCCTTCGACGCCTCCTGGGATCCGCTGGTGTGGCTGCTGCACGGCCACCACTTACACGTGATCGACGAGCGGACCCGACTGGACGCCGAGGAGCTGTGCCGCTATCTCGACTCGCGCCGTATCGACTACTTCGATGCGACCCCGTCGTATCTGACGCAGCTGGTCGCTGCCGGCCTCCTCGACACCGGCCGGCACCGACCGCAGGTGATCACGGTGGGAGCGGAAGCCCTCGACGAGGCTCTGCTCGCCCGGATGCGGGCGACGGGAGTGCGCGGCTACAACTTCTACGGACCCACCGAGAACACCGTGAACAGCGTGTACTGGCCGATCCGGGAAGGGGAGCGGCCTCTGATCGGGCGCCCCATGCCAGGCGTACGGACTCACGTCCTGGACTCGTCCCTGCGTCCCGTGCCGCCCGGCGTGCACGGCGAGCTGTACCTCGGCGGGGAGGGCCTGGCCCAGGGCTACGCGGGACGTCCCGACCTGACGGCCGAGCGGTTCGTCGCCGACCCGTTCGGCCCGCCCGGCAGCCGGATGTACCGTACGGGCGACCTCGTGCGCTGGACGGCAGAGTACGAGCTGGAGTTCATCGGCCGCACCGACTCCCAGGTCAAGATCCGGGGCTTCAGGATCGAGCTCGGTGAGATCGAGGCCGTCATAGGGGCGGTGCCCGGTGTCCGGCAGACCGTCGTAGTCGTCGACGAGACGGTGCCGTCGTCGGACGACGGTGTGGACTCGCCCAGGGTGCGGCGGCTCGTCGCCTATGTGGTGGCCGAGCAGGTCTCCAGCCGTGGGATCAGGGCGGCCGCCGCGGCCGCCCTCCCCGAGTACATGGTCCCGGCCGCCGTCGTCCTGCTGGACGAGCTCCCGCTCAACGGCAACGGAAAGCTCGACCGGCGGGCACTGCCCCAGCCCTCGCACGATGCCTTCGCCGACACCGCCTACACGGCGCCCCGTACCGAAACCGAGCGGACGCTCGCCGCTGTCTGGGCCGCGCTGCTCGGCGTGGAACGGGTCGGAGTCGAGGACAACTTCTTCGAACTCGGCGGCGACTCGATCCTCAGCATCCAGATGGTCTCCCGGGCCCGGAAGGCCGGCTTGGAGCTGACGTCGAAGGATGTGTTCGTACGGCAGACCGTGGCAGGTCTGGCCGCGGGGCTGGACGGCGCCGGCGCGGAAACCGGGTCGGGCGGGGTGCTGGCCGAGCAGGGCAGTGTGACGGGCGAGGTTCCGTTCACCCCCGTACAGCGGTGGTTCCTGGAGAGCCATCCGCTGGCGCCCGAGCACTTCGACATGTCGCTGCTCGTCGAACTCGCGGACGATGTCGATCTCTCCCTGCTTCCGGACGCTGTCGGCTCCCTGCTGGAACAGCACGACATCCTGCGGCTGCGCGCTGTCCGGAACGGGGAGGACGACCGATGGACGCAGTACATCGCTGCCGGCGAGGAGACGGGGCGCGTCTGGCGCAGCGTCGATGTGTCCGCGCTGGACGATGCAGGCGTCGAGCAGGCGATCACGGAGGCGGCGAACCGGGTGCGGTCCGCGGACCGGCTGGCCGAGGGTCCGCTGTTCTCGGTCACGGCTTTCGACGGTGGCACCGGCCGACGCTCACGGCTGCTGCTCAACGCCCATCACCTGGTCGTCGACGGAGTCTCCTGGAGGGTGCTCCTGGAGGATCTCGCCGCCGCCTACGAACAGCTGGCGGTGGGCAAGGCCCCGGACCTCGGCATCAAGACCACGTCCTTCCAGCAGTGGGCGACCCGGCTGACGGAGCACGCGGCGGGCGGGGGCTTCGACGCGGAGGTGGACCACTGGGCCGGTGTACTCAAGGGAGTGCCGGCCGGGGTGCCGGTCGACCACCCCGGTGGCGCCAACGTCGTGGGCTCCGAGGATCAAGTCACCTCGATGCTGTCCGGGGAGCACACCCGGCTGCTGCTGCAGCGGGTGCCAGGCATCTTCCGCAGCCGTGTCAACGACGTTCTCCTCGCCGCGCTGGGGCGTGCCCTCGTGCGGTGGACCGGATCGTCCCGGGTGCCGGTCGAGCTGGAGGGGCACGGCCGCGAGGAGCTGTTCGACGACGTCGATCTCTCCCGCACGGTCGGCTGGTTCACGACGGTCTACCCGGTCGTCCTCGACCTGCCGGGCGACATGGACGGGAAGGCCCCTGACTGGAAGAAGACCGTTTCCGCTGTGAAGCGACAGCTGCGCCAGGTGCCCCGCAACGGCATCGGCTTCGGCGCACTGCGGTACGCGGGGACCGATGGACAGCAGGCCCCGCTGAGGGATCTGCCGGCCGTTCCCGTCTCCTTCAACTACCTCGGCCAGTTCGGGGGTGAGGACAACGGGAGCGGTCTCTACCACCGCTTCCTGCAATCCCCCGGCGGGGACCACGCGCCCGGCGAGCTGCGCACCAACCTGCTGGACGTGACGGGCAGCGTGACAGGGGACCGGATGACCTTCTCCTGGACCTACTCGACCGCCCTCCACCGGCGCGAAACCATCGAAGAACTCGCACAGGCGCTCACGGACAACCTGTGTGAGATCGCAGAAGCCGCTTCCGCAGCCAGAAAGTAACCCAGCGACCGAGCAACCGAGCAACCGACAGCGGGCGACCGCAGACAAGGAATCACCACCATGAGCAACCCCTTCGAGGACGAGAACGCCACCTACCTGGTTCTGGTCAACGCCGAGGGACAGTACTCCCTGTGGCCGTCCTTCGCCGAGATCCCGGCCGGCTGGGAGACCGCCCTGCCCGAGTCCTCGCGTGCCGAAGCCACCGAGTACATCAGCACCCACTGGACCGACATGCGCCCCAAGAGTCTGGTTGCGGCCATGGGCGGCTGACGCCGACGAAGGCAGCAGGGACGGGCCCCGGCATCGCCGGGGCCCGTCCCTGCTGGTCTGCTTGGTCTGCTTCGGGGCTATTCACGCACGCCGATGGCCTCCACCGGCCGCGTACGCAGGGCCAGCCGCGCGGGAACCATCGTCGACAGGACGCCGAGGGTCACCGTGACCCCGACGACCGCTACGAAGAGCAGGGGTGAGCCGGCAGGGTACCCGCGGCCGAGCAGGCCTATGCCCAGCAGAGCCAGTGGCAGGGCGGCCATGACGGTGCCCAGTACCACGGCGATCGTGCACATCAGCAGGGCCTCCCACCTCAGGGTGCGCAGCACCTGCCGTCGCGTCATGCCGATCAGGCGCATCAGGGCCAGCTCGCGCGAGCGACCCGCGGTCGCGACGACCAGGGTGTTGACGACGGCGATGGCGATGTAGACAAGAATCATCGCCAACCCGATGAGGTTGATCCAGGCGGCGAGGTCGGCTTCCTCCCGAACCCCGGCGGAGAAGCCGTCCTGGTCCGCCACCGACACCGTCGGGTAGCGCTCGGACAACGCGCGCAGGGCCGCTCCCACCGCCGCCCGGTCGGCGTCGTCGCGTGTCTTCACCAGCAGCTGCCCGGGGGCGCCCGTAGTCGTGTGCCCCGTGAGGACGTCCTGGGGGACCGTCATCTCGCCGAAGCCCATGCCCCGTTTGTACGTCGCTACGAGCTCGAGCTTGGTACGGGCACCGTCGCCGAGGTAGAGATCGACCGAGTCTCCGATCCCGAAGCCCAGCATCATGGCCTCGGAGCGCTCCATGGCCAGCGCCGCGCCCCGCAGGTTGCCGATGTCGCCGTCGACGACATCGAGGTCGATGGTGCGCGAGAGCTCCTCCGGGGTGACACCGCGGACCGAGAAGCCGGCCAGTTCGCGGTCCTCGAAGAAGTCGACCGCCCGGAACGCCTTGCTGGTGGTGACCGTGGTGGTGACGTCCACCCCCGCGGTCTGCCGGATCTGTTCGACCACAGCGGGGGCCAGTCCGCCCGAAGAGGCGTCCGCCACCACGTAGTCGGCGCGCAGCCCCGACTGGACCTGATGCGTGGAGGCGGAGGAGAGGGTCGTCTGGGTGTACACCGTGGTGACGGTGAAGCCGATGGCGAGCACCAGCGGCATGACGGCGGCACTCATCCGACGGGCCGCCGCCGCGCTGTTGGACACGGCGAGGAAGCCGCTGACCCGAAGAGTCATGAGCGGCAGCCCGATCGTCCGCACCAGGACCCGGACCACGAGCGGACCGACGAAGGCGATTCCGACCAGGCCGAACAGCGCCGCGCTGCCGGTTCCCGCCGCACCGATCTCGTTGTGTATCGCCAGCGGCATCAGCGCCGAAAGCGTTCCCATGCCGAGGAACAGCAGGCCCAGGAGGACGCGCCAGAAGGGCAGCCCCTTGCGCTCCACGGCGGCTTCTCCGAGTGCGTCCACCGGGTTGATGCGCGCCGGGCGGTGGGCGGCGATGAGTCCGGCCACCACGGCCGTCAGCACGCTCAGAACCGCCGCGGTCACCAGAGCGGAGGGGCCCACGACGAGGGGAAGATCGTCCGGGATCGCGCCGAACCGGGCGAACAGGCCGCGCAGAAGATCGGCGACGGCCACTCCGGGCACACAGCCGAGTACGCCCGCGACCAGTGAGACGAGCAGTGCCTCGGCCAGGACCAGCTTGCGGATCTGCCTCGGCGTGGAGCCGATGGCCCGCAGCACGGCGAACTCCCGGAGCCGCTGGTTGACGGAGAGCCCCAGGGTGCCCGCGACGACGAACATGGCGACGAGCGCCGCCGTTCCGCCGAAGGACAGAGCGACGAGCAGGAGCAGCCCGCTGGAGGCGCCGATGTCGTCGAACTCGAGGCGGCTCCTGTCGTTTCCGGTGTACGCGACCACCTCGGTGCCGGTGACGGCCTTCTCGATGCGGTCGGCGGCAGTCCCGGCGCTGACGCCGTTCTCGGTGAGCACTCCGATCGCGTCGTAGGCAGCGGGGTGCCCGGAGAGGCCGGCCGCGGTGTCGGTGGCGAAGAACACCGCGCGCTGGCGGCCGAGTTCCGTGCCGCCGGTAAGCGTGGCGATGCCGGAAACCCGGTATTCGGCCGGGACGGCGTTCCTGACGATCCGTACGGCGCCCCCGACGCGCGCTCCCGCGGCCCTGGCGGCGGCGGCGTCCAGGACGACGTCGGAAGCAGAGGCCGGAGCCTGACCGTCGGTGAGCTCGAACGGGCCGAGCACCGCGGCGTCCCAGCCATGTCCGTACGCGGCGGTGCCGACGCCCTGCACCGAGACGGCGAAGCTGTAGTCGCCGACCGCGCGCTCCACCCCGGCAACGCCGGCCACGCTCTGGAGGGTGGCCTGGTCCAGCCGGACCCGTTCGGGCAGTTGCTCGGAAACGGTGATGTCTCCACCGGGTATCCGAAGCGTCTGGTTGCCGCCGACCACCACGTCGGCACCGGCGAACCGTTCGGGCCGTACCGAGGTACGAAGCCCGGACTCGACGAGGATGCCGGAGGCGGCCAGGACCGCGGTACCGCACAGCAGGGCGACGAAGGAACCGAGGAAGGCCGCCTTACGGGCTCGCAGGGTCTTCCACGCGATGTCGAACACGGTCACCTGCCCCCGAAGTGCGCCATGCGCTCGGCGACGGTCTTGGCCTCGGGGCGGTCCATCCGCTCGACGAGCCTGCCGTCGGCGAGGAAGAGCACGCTGTGCGCGTACGAGGCCGCGACCGGGTCGTGCGTGACCATCAGCACGGTCTGCCCCAGATCGTGCACCAACTCCCGGAAGAGCCGGAGAACTTCCTGTCCGGTGTGCGAGTCGAGGGCGCCGGTGGGCTCATCGGCCATGACCAGGTCGGGCCGGTTGATCAGAGCACGCGCAATCGCCACCCGCTGCTGCTGCCCGCCGGACAGCTCGGACGGGCGCTTCCTGAGCTTTTCGGCGATGCCCACGCGGCTGGTCACCTCATCGAACCAGGCACGGTCCAGGGGCGTGCCACTGAGCCGCAGCGGCATGGTGATGTTGTCCCGCACGCTCAGCGCCGGCAGCAGGTTGTACGCCTGGAAGACGAAGCCGATCCGCTCACGGCGCAGCCGGGTCAGTTCGGCCTCCCGCATCCCGGACAGCGGAACGCCGCCGAGCAGCACCTGTCCGCTGGTGGGGCGGTCAAGCCCGGCCGCGCAGTGCAGAAACGTGCTCTTACCCGATCCGGACGGCCCCATTACCGCAGTGAAGCTCCCCCGCGCAAGGTCTACGGAAATACCCCGAAGGGCTTGCACCGCATTTCCGCCGGAGCCATAGTTTTTGGTTGCCTCGCGCATACTCAGCGCGAAACCTTCGTCTGTTCCGAATTTCATGGAATCACCGAACAAGAGGAACCCCCGCTAAATGTCGCCGGGACGCTACCATGCCGCCGTGAAGGGTGACAAGGCACATTCAGGCACACCTTGGCACCTCCATTCGAATACTTCTGGAAAGTTTGAAATCGGCCCGGCCGGGACAGATGTCGGGTACTTGGCCGTCTCCGCTGCTTCGTCGGCCACCTCCTGGCTCCTGCTTCCATTCCTTGCCCTTTCCTGGGTCGCTTCTGCCGCGGGAATGCGCACGAGTTTTGTCCCCACTCTGCTGAGATGGCGGAAAGAGCAGGGCGAGAAGGAACTGAGCCGCGGAATTTCCTTATTCGCGAGAAGGGGTATGCCTGCCCCGCCCGGGCGCCCGGTTCCGTACCGGGAGGACATCAGGGCGGTCAGACGTGAACTCACCAGGGCCGCGGCCGACTGCCTGGCGGGGCTGCTCGCCGCGGTCTTCGTGCTCACGCCGGCCCTGCCGGCCGTGGCATGTGCCACGACTCCGCTGTGGTGGTGGCTGCTGCCCGAGGACATCGTGGTCAGCCCCGCGTTCTTCGGCGTACGCGATTGGACGACGGCACTGCTGACCCCGCCGGTCGCGGTGATCCACGTGGCCGTCCTGCTGCGCCTCGCACCGTACGTGGCCCTGCTGCACGCCCGTGTCACCCTCCGGCTGCTGACCGGCGGCGGCACGGCCGGGCTGGCCGTCCGACTCGCCGAGGTCACCACCTCACGGGCCGAAGCCCTGGACGCACATGCCGCCGAACTCCGCCGGATCGAACGCGCCTTGCACGACGGCACCCAGAATCGCCTGGTCTCCGTACGGCTCCACCTCGGCATGGTCGAGCGGCTGCTGGACGGCGATCCGGACCAGGCCCGCACATTGATCCGACTCGCCCGCTCCCAGGCCGACGAGGCCCTGGCGGAACTGCGGAGCATCGTACGCGGCATGTACCCGCCGGTGCTGGCCGACCGCGGTCTGGCCGGGGCGATCACGTCGCTCACCCTGCGCTGCCCCGTCCCGTGTGTCGCCGAGACCGACGACCTGGTCCGCATACCGGCCGCGGTGGAGGTGGCCGTCTACTATTCGGTCGCCGAGGCGCTCACCAACGCGGTCAAGCACGGCGACGCCTCACAGGTGAGGATCTCCGTGCGCGCGGAAGCCGGGACCCTGCACGTGGTGGTCACCGATGACGGCCGGGGGGGCGCGCGGGAGGTGGCGGGTGGCGGGCTGGCCGGGATCCGGCAGCGGGTCGCCGCCTTCGACGGGGCGACCGAGGTGCTCAGCCCTTCCGGGGGGCCGACGACGATTCGGATGGAACTGCCGTGCGCGTACTGATCGTCGAGGACGACGCCCTGCTCAGGGCGGGTCTGGAACTTCTGCTCAGCACAGAGGGCCACGAGGTGGTCGCGGCTCTGGACCGGGCGACGACCCTGACCGATACCATCTCCTCACTCGCACCCGATGTCGTGGTGCTCGACGTCCGGCTGCCCCCGTCCTACCGCGACGAGGGGCTCAGGGCCGCGGTGGAGTTGCGTGGGGCACGCCCCGGGTTCCCGGTGCTCGTGTTGTCCGCCTACGTCGAGGACGCCTACGCCGTCGAACTCCTCGGGGACAACGCCTGCGGCATCGGCTACCTGCTCAAGGACCGCGTGGGAGACGTGCCCGAGTTCATGGCAGCTCTTCACCGTGTCGCCTCGGGCGGCACCGTCCTGGATCCCGAGGTGGTCTGCCAGGTCGTCGGCCGGCATCGTGGTGCGGGCCCGCTGGACCAGCTCACCCCCCGTGAGCGCGAGGTCCTCGGGCTGATGGCCGAAGGGCACGACAACGGGCGGATCTGCGAACTGCTGGACCTGTCCGCGCCTGCGGTCGGCAAGCACATCAAGAACATCTTCACCAAGCTCGACCTGCCTCCGACGGGGACCGGCCACCGCAGGGTACTCGCGGTGCTGGCCTTCCTGAACGGGTGACAGCGGCAGATCAGGTACCGGACCCGGCAGTCAGTTCCCGTACGGCCTCGTCCTGGGAGAGACACTCGCCTTCCCGCACCAGGTGCCGGAACTCCGTTTCGCCGAGCCGCGCGACGAGTTCCCCGGACAGGTCCCGCACCTCGGCACTGCCCAGGTCGGCGCCACCGCGCAGCGCGGTGGCGACCCCCAGGAGCCGGGCGGCCCGGTGCGGCAGCCCTTCCCTCCCCACGACTGCGGCCATCAGCTCAGCCACGGTCGCGAGAAGCCACATGTCGGCCAGCGACAGGGCATGGCGCAGCGCCTCGTCCGCGGCGCCTCGCGCCGCGGCGTTCTCCTCCTCCGTGAGCTCCAGTGCCGCGACTCTCCGCAATACCTCGATGTGCAGGAACTCCTTGTCGAACATGGCGTCGTCGAGCAGCCGCAACGCCTTGGAGAGGTGCTCACGCGCGATGCCCGGCTGTCGCCGGCAGGTGGCCAGTTCGCCGAGACCGGCGGCCACCAGGGCCTCGTGCTCGGGCAAATGCTGCCGGGCCCGCAGAGCCTGGTGAAGACTCACCTCCGCAGCGTCGTACTCGCCGGATCGGAGTTGCTCGACACCGAGCCGGATCTGGATCTGCGCGATGTCGCCGGCGGAACCGACGAGCTCGGTTGCCGCCCGAGCCTCATGCAGCAGCGCGACGGCGTCCGAGGTGTCCCCACGCAGGGCGGAGAACCGGGACAGTACGCACGTCAGCTGGCCGGTGGACCACTGATCGCCCAGCTCCCGGAACGACTCCAGAGCCCTGCGCAGACGCCGTTCTCCCGTCGCGACGTCACCCGTGGACTCGGCCACGAAGCCCAGAGCCGCCTGACCGCACGCCCTGGCCCAGGCGTCCGGGTGCAGGCAGGCCCGGTCGGCGCTGCGCTCCATCTCCTCGTAATCGCCCACGGTCTGCCAGCATTTGGGTTCCAGAAGAGCCATCAGGAGATGACCGGCCATGGCATCGTCGTCCCGGGCCCGCCGGGCCGCCGCCACGATCATCTGCGACCGCTCCTCGTCGACCGGTGTCGGCAGCACCAGACGCAGGGTGGTGAAGACCGCCGCCGCGCCGACCGGGAGGCTGTCGCCGAACGCCAGCAGTTCGGCACACCAGTCGTCCGCCTCCTTGTAGCGGCCGCGCATCACCCAGTACCAGCTCAGGGCCAGGCCGATCCGGACTGCCGCGTCCACGTCCCGGGCCCCCACGGCCAGCCTCAGCGCCAGGAGGATGTTGGTGTGGTCCGCGTCCAGCCGCGCGATCCAGCGCGGTTGGTCCGCGCCGCGCAACCGGTCGGCGGCGTGCTCCGCCAGGCCGAGGAAATAGCGGCCGAACGCGGCCTCGGTGGCCTCTTCCTCACCTGCCTCCGAGAGACGCTGCCTGCAGTACACGCGTGTGGTTTCCAGCATGTGGTAGCGGGTGTCGCCGTCGCCGGTCCGCCGCAGTTGCAGCAGCGACTTGTCGGCGAGCGAGGACAGCGTGTACGGAACCTCGTCCTCCGCGAGGTCGCCGCCCGCGGCCCCCGCGCCCATCGCAGCCGCCGTATCCACGGTGATGCCGTCGCCGACCACCGAGAGCCGGCGGGCCAGCATCTGCTCGGGAGCGGTGAGCAGCTCCCAGCTCCAGTCCATCGTGGCGCGCAGGGTGCGGTGGTGTGCGGTGGCCGCGTGGCTGCCGCCGGTCAGGAGACGGAACCGGTCCGCCAGGCGTTCGTTGACCTGCTGGAGTGACATCGAGCGGAGCCGGGCCGCCGCCAGTTCGATCGCGAGCGGAAGCCCGTCCAGCTTGCGGCAGATGTCCGCCACGACAGCCCGGTTGTCCGCGGTGAGGGCAAAACCGGACTGGGCCAGGCCCGCCCGGTCGCAGAAGAGCTGGACAGTGGCGCAGTTCTCCCCCTCCTCCGGGGAGTCGGGGATCTGCAAGGGACCCACCCGGAACAGGACTTCTCCCGTCACCATCAAAGGTTCGCGGCTGGTCACCAGGATGCTCAGCCGTGGGCAGCCGGCCAGCAGCTCCGAGGCGAAACGGGACACCTCGGCGATCACGTGCTCGCAGTTGTCGAGGATCAGAAGCCTCGGGTGAGCGGACAGGAAGGACGTCAACTGGCCCGACCGGCCGCGCCGGAGCGGCGACTGCTCGAGCAACGGCGTGTCGGGAAGCCCCAATGCCGCGGCGACGGACTCCGCGAGGTCCCGGCCCTCGCGCAGCGAGGCGAGTTCGACGAAACACACCGGATGAGCCGTCTGGGAGTCCAGTCGCGCGGCGAACTCGATGGCGAGCCGCGTCTTTCCGACGCCGCCGGGCCCGTACAGGGTGATGAGCCGGCATGCGGGCAGGAGGGCCGTCAGCCGCCCCAGCTCGTCGGTACGGCCGACGAACCGGCTGATGGGTATCGGCAGGCCGATGGGCGAGGAAATCGAGGAAGTCGAGGAGAACGTGGGAGACGGGCCGGACGCGGTCGCGAGGCGGGCAGCCGGCGGTGCCGGCTCGTTTCCCGCCCGTACGATGGGCTCCTGCCGCACGGGCGGCGCCTCGGTCAGCACGTGCGTGTGGATGCGCCGGAGTTCGGCCGACGGCACAGCGCCCAGCTTCTCGGCGAGCGCGGCCCGCAGGCGCTCGTAGGCAGTGAGCGCCTCGGCGGGGTTCCCCGAGGCGTGGAGCGCCCGTATCAGAAGGCCCGCCGACCGCTCCCGCAAGGGATGCTCGTCCGTAAGCACCCGCAGCTCATTGAGGACTTCGGCGCCCTTGCCGAGTGTGAGGTCCGCCTCGATGCGGGCCTCGAGCGCGGTCAGCCGTATCTCTTCCAGACGGACCGTGGCCTGCCGGGCAAACGTGGTGCCCGCGAACTCGGCCAGCGGCGTCCCCCGCCACAGAGTGAGCGCCTGCCGCAGGGTCGCCACCGCCTGCTCGGGCTCGTTGTTCCTCAGCAGCGCGCGGCCGGCGGCGGTGAGACGCTCGAAGTGGTGCACGTCCACCGCCTCCGCGGCGACGGCGAGCTGATAGCCGCCGGGCCCCGCGATCACCCCGGCCTCTGCGTGACCGGCCTGCCGCAGGGCATGGCGGGCTCGGGAAACCAGCCGGTGCAGGGCGTTGATCCCGCCCGCGGCCGGCGGCTCGTCCTCCCAGAGGTCCTCTATCAGGGTGTTCGTGGGGATGAGCTCGGAGGGGTTCAGCGCCAGCCGGGCCAGGAGCATGCCGACTCGGCGGCCACCCAGAGGTATCGGCTGCGGGTGTTGTCCGTACAGCTCGAAAGAGCCCAGCAGGAAGACACGCATGACAGCAGTATTGTCGCTAACCCTGAAAAATCGATCACGAATGTGTGATGAGCTCTGCCTCACGGTCGTCGGACGGACCAGCAAGCCGGTGCGCACAGTTCGGGCACCACAGCCGGGCCGGATCCGCCGGGGAATTGAGCATCATGGCCCCCAGCGGCGTCACCTCGTGCAGCACGCTGTTCCCGTTCCGGATGGTGGCGATCAGGCCTGAACCGCGCAGCACCGATGCGTGCTCGCTGGCTGTGGTAACCGAGATGCGCAGGGCGCCACTGAGCTCGCTCGTCGATCGCGGCCTGGTGAGCTGGGACAGCACAGCCGCCCTCGTCCGGCCCAGCAGCTGCGGCAGTAATCGGGGCGGTCGCTGGGTGTCCTTCACCAAGGTCCCGGAGGCGAGGCCGTGGGGGCAGACGGGGAACACCATGAGATGGGTGGGCCGTTGCTCAATTGCCTGGTCCGGGGAGGGCGACTCGGTGAACCGGCTCGGCAGAGTGACGAGCCGCGGCGCACCCCGGTGGAACACCGAGGGCAGGAACGCGAGCCCGCGGCCGTCGAGGTAGACCTCCCGGTCGGTTCCGTCGGCGACACTGAGCGTCTCCGCCGCCCAACTCGCCCTGTGCTGCATCCGTTCGAGGGTCGTCGCGAGGCCGTGGTCCGCGACCATCTCCGAGTAGCACCTGCGCATATCGCGCAGAAGCCCTTGGACGCTCGCCTGATACGGGGTGACACACGCCTTCCTGAACTCGGACAGCGCGGTCAGCGCCCGCCGGGACTCCTCCTCGGCCGGCGCCTCCGTACCGTCCGGCCGGTCATGGCCGGCGAGGAGAAGCGGGAGCAGATCCCCCTGGAGCTCCCGGGCACGCTGCAGGTCGGGGTGGCGGAAGGGATGGGCCCTCATCCAGGCCCGCGCCTGGGAGATCCACGGGGTGGCCCGGCCGTGGGGCGGAGGGCCCGCCAGGAGTTCGAGAGCGAACAGGGCCTCGGCTTCCTGGTGGCCCGCGGGTGCCATGTGAGTCTTGGCGATGTCCTCATGAGTGAAGTGCACGTTCAGCACGATTTTCCCCTACTGGCTTGTCCGTCATGCACGTGCGGTAACTACATCGTCTCAGCGCGTCCGGCGCACGTACGTACGCACGCCCAACGGGAAGAGAACGAGGAACAAGGCTCCCATCCAGGCGAGGCTGATGAGCACCGGTCCCGTCGCCTCGCCGCCGAGCAACAGGGCCCGGGTCGCGTCCACGAAGCGGCTCACAGGGTTGACCTCGACCCAGGTACCCAGCCAGCCGGGCATGCTCTCGGCCGACGCGAAGATGTTGCTGCCGAAGGTCAGGGGAAGCACCAGCGCCATGGTGATACCCGGAACGGCCTGCGGCTTCTCGGCCACCATGCCGACGAGCACGGACAGCCAGCACATGGTGAGGCCGCATCCGATCGACAGGAGTACCGCGAGAAGCACGGCGCCGACGTTGGTCTGTACGCGGAATCCCATCGCGAAGGCGAGCGCCAGCAGGGCCACCAGCGCGAGAACGTAACGCAGCACGTCGCCGAGTACGGCACCCACGAGTGGGGCCGAGCGGGCAATGGGCAGGCTGCGGAAGCGGTCGAACACACCCTTGACGATGTCCGTGTTCAACGCGAGACCGGTGCCCACGCTGGCGTACAGGACGATCTGGATCATCAGCCCCGGTACCAGGGGCTGCAGGTACGACTGCCAGTCACCGGCGATCTCGCCTCCGAAGAGCAGGGCGAACACCACGAGGAAGAGCACCGGCTGGATGATCGTGTCCACCAGTGTCGCGGGGGAGCGCAGGAGGGAGCGGACGTTGCGGCCGGCCAGGGTGAGGCCGTGCCCGACACCACGCCTCAGCCCGATGCGCGGGACAGCGGTCGGTTCGGTGACGGCACTCATGCCGCACTCCTGTCAGTTGCGGCGGCGACGTCGGCCTGCTCGGCGGGCTTGCCGGTGAGGGCGAGGAAGACGTCATCGAGACTCGGCAGGCGCAGGGCGAGTTCGTCCAGCGCGATGCCCAGTTCGTCCAGTCGTCGTACGACAGCGGACACCAGCACGGGGTCGTCGACCTGGGCGGTGATCAGACCGGTGTCCTCATTCCCGGACAGCGAGGCTTCGGTGAGCTGCCTGAGGACGCTCATCACCTCCGGTACGTCCCGTCGATCCGCGGGGCGTACCTGCAGCGTCTGACCGCCGGTCCGCTTCTTCAGTTCGTCGGGCCGGCCCTCCGCGACAACGCGGCCGTGGTCGATCACCGTGATCCGGTCGGCCAGTCGGTCGGCCTCTTCGAGGTATTGCGTGGTCAGCAGGATGGACACGCCTTCGCGCGCCAGGCCCTGCACGATGTCCCAGACCTGGTTGCGGCTGCGGGGGTCGAGGCCGGTGGTCGGCTCGTCCAGGAAGAGCACCTCCGGACGGCCGACGAGGCTGCTCGCGAGGTCGACCCGGCGTCGCATGCCGCCCGAGTAGGTCTTCACCGGTCGTCCGCCCGCCTCGGTGAGCGAGAAGCGCTCGAGCAACTCGGCCGCACGCGCCCGGGCCTGGCCTTTCGGCATCTCGAGGAGGCGGCCGATCAGCACGAGGTTTTCGAAGCCCGTGAGGTCTTCGTCGACCGAGGCGTACTGCCCGGTGAGGCCGATCCGCCCGCGTACGGCCACTGGCTGGCGCACGACGTCGTAGCCGGCGACGACCGCCGTGCCCTCGTCGGGCCGCAGCAGGGTCGCGAGGATGCGTACGGTCGTCGTCTTGCCTGCGCCGTTCGGGCCGAGCACACCGAGAATGGTGCCCGCGGGCACGGCCAGATCAACGCCGGCCAGCGCCGTATGTGACCCGAACCGTTTCACCAGACCCTCTGCCTGGATCGCAAGTGTCATGAGCCCTCCTTGGGGTGAGAAGAGCATCGTCAGCCGCCCCTCTGACAACCGGCCGACAAGACACTGACAGGCAAAAAGCGGTGCTGCGCTGGCGGGCGAGCCGGAGGAGTACCCGGGTGCGAGTCCTGCCGCGGGCGCATGGGCGGTCGTAGTAGGTCCGGAACCGGGGTCGGCGTTCATGCAGGCGAGGGCGGGTAATACTTTCTTCATGCCCTCACGTATTACGCGCGTCCGGCGGGCCACCGTACGGGACGCGAAGCGGCTCACCACGCTGGTGCGGACTTCCCGCGCCTACGAGGGTCCGTACGCCCCGATGGTCGCCGGGTACCGGGTCGGGCCCGACTACATCGAGGCGCACCGGGTCTTCGTGGCCGTCGGCCCCGACGACCGGGTGCTCGGGTTCTACGCCCTCGTGCTCGACCCGCCGGAGCTCGACCTGATGTTCGTCGCCGACTCCGCCCAGGGGCTGGGCATCGGCCGCCTGCTCGTCGCGCACATGCTCGGCGAGGCGCGCGACGCGGGGGCCGGCAGCGTACGCGTGGTCGCGCACCCGCCCGCCGAGGGGTTCTACCTCGGCGTGGGCGGCGAGCGGACCGGAACCGAGCCCGCCAACCCGCCCGCGGTGATGTGGGACCGCCCGGAACTCACCATTCCGGTCGGCTGACGCCTTCCGGCGGGCGGACTTCGTTCCGATCGCGCGGCCATTCGGAGGACTCTCGGGAACCGAGCGGGCCGCGCAACCGTTGGCGGGATGGGCAAAGAGATCGTCAAAGGGCGCGGCCCGCGCCGGATTGAGCAGGGATCTTCATGGGTGTCAGTCTCTCCAAGGGCGGCAACGTCTCGCTCTCCAAGGAGGCCCCCGGCCTGACCGCTGTCATGGTGGGCCTGGGCTGGGACGTACGCAGCACGACCGGGACCGACTTCGACCTCGACGCCAGCGCCCTGCTGCTCGATGTCAACAGCAAGGTCGTCTCGGACCAGCACTTCGTCTTCTTCAACAACCTCAAGAGCCCCGACGGCTCCGTGGAGCACACCGGTGACAACCTCACCGGTGAGGGCGAGGGTGACGACGAGCAGATCAAGGTCAGCCTCTCGACGGTTCCCGCCGAGGTCGACAAGATCGTCTTCCCGGTGTCGATCCACGAGGGCGAGAGCCGCGGCCAGAGCTTCGGCCAGGTGCGCAACGCCTTCATCCGGGTCGTCAACCAGGCGGACAACAACGAGCTCGCCCGTTACGACCTCTCGGAGGACGCCTCGACCGAGACCGCCATGGTCTTCGGCGAGCTGTACCGCAACGGCGCGGAGTGGAAGTTCCGCGCCGTCGGCCAGGGGTACGCCTCGGGCCTGCGCGGCATCGCGACGGACTTCGGCGTCAACATCTGATACGCGTCGCAGGGCTGTCCGCGCCGGCAGGTCCGGCCCGGACAGCCCGGTCCGGCGGGTACGCCGCCTTCCCGCCAGTCCGACCAGTCGGTACGGTCCGTTCCCAGAGATCCGGAGATCCGGAACCCGGAGAAGCCGACTGCCGCCTGGAGGGCCCGATGAACCAGCCCGTGTCCCACCCCCCGTCCGTACCGCAGATCCACGGCCACTGCGACGACCGGTTCGCCGCCGTGCGCACCGCGTTCGAGGAGAACTTCCGGGAGCGCGGGGAACTGGGCGCGGCCGTGACCGTGCGGGCCGGCGGGGAGACCGTGGTCGACCTGTGGGGCGGCTGGGCCGACGCCGCGCGCAGCCGGCCGTGGGAGCGGGACACCGTGGTCAACGTGTGGTCGACGACCAAGGGCCCGACGGCCCTGTGCGCCCACCTCCTGGCCGACCGCGGGCTGCTCGACCTCGACGCCCCGGTCGCCTCGTACTGGCCGGAGTTCGCCGCCGCCGGCAAGCAAGCCGTTCCCGTACGCCACCTCCTGTCGCACCGCGCGGGGCTGGCCGGGCTGCGCGAGCCGCACTCCCTCTCCGAGCTCTACGACTGGGAGCTGACCTGCGCGCGGCTGGCGGCGACCGAGCCCTGGTGGGAGCCGGGCACCCGGTCCGGCTACCACGCGATCACATACGGTTTCCTCGTGGGCGAGGTGATCCGGCGCGTCACGGGCCTGCTGCCGGGCGAGTTCCTGCGCCAGGAGGTCACCGGACCGCTCGGCATCGGCTTCACCGTGGGTCTGCCGGAGCGGGAGGCCGGCCGGGCCGCCGAACTGGTGCCTTCCCGGAGCGTGCCCGCCGATGAACAGGTGGCGCTGTTCGCCGCCCTGGAGCCGGTCGCGCGTGCGGCCCTGCTCAACCCGGCCACCGGCGCGGCCCAGGCCAACACCCCCGAGTGGCGGGCCGCCGAGATCCCCGCCGCCAACGGCCACGGCACGGCCCGCGCGGTGGCCGCCCTGTACGGGGTGTTCGCCGAGCGCGGCCGCTGCGGTGAGCACCGCGTGCTGTCCCCCGAGGCCGCCGAACGGGTCCGCGAGGGGCAGGGCAGCTGCCGGGACCTGGTGCTCGGCCCGGGTCTCGGCCGCGAGATGGAGGTCGGTCTGGGCCTGTGGCTGAGCGGTCCGAGCGGATCGTACGGGCCGAACCCGCGCGCCTTCGGCCACGACGGCTTCGGCGGGTCCTGCGGCCTCGCCGACCCCGAGGCGGGCATCGCCATGGGGTACGTCATGAACCGCATGGGCCCCCACATCGCCGACGACCCGCGCAAGATGGCGCTGGTGGAAGCCGTGTACAACGCCCGGTGACCGCTGGTCCGCGCCCGGTGACCGGCGGAGCGCGCCCCGTGTACGGCGAGGCGCGCCCGGCGTACGGCGTCCGGCGGAGCGGCTCCACCGTGACGTTAGATTGGGGACGGCGACGGTACGGGAGCGCGACACGGCGACGAGAGGCCACCGGGCGTGGACAGCAAGCACATGCGGATCGGCGAGGTCGCCACCAGGACCGAGCTGTCCCTGCGGACCATCCGCCATTACGAGGAGACCGGCCTGGTCACGCCGTCCGCGCGCTCCCAGGGCGGCTTCCGCCTCTACACCGAGACCGACGTCGCACGCCTGATGGTCGTACGCCGCATGAAGCCGCTCGGTTTCACGCTGGACCAGATGCGGGACCTGCTGGACGCCACCGACCGGCTGGACGCACCGGAGCCGCCGGCGGCGGACGTGCGGGAGGCGCTGCTGGAGCGCGTGCGGGGGTACGAGCGGGCCGCCGCCGAGCGCGTGAGCGATCTGCGGCGGCAACTGGAGCGGGCCGAGGAGTTCGCCCGGACGCTGCGCGAGCGCACCTCACGGGTGGAGCGGGTGGAGCAGGCGGAGCGGGTGTAGCCGAACTAACACCGACACTCTTTATGCAACTTGTTGCACAACACGTCCCGGGTGGACTACACATTGCGGCATGAGTCCGACGACCGAGACCGCGTATCCGCACCTGCTGAGCCCCCTCGACCTGGGCTTCACGACCCTGCCCAACCGCGTACTGATGGGTTCGATGCACGTCGGACTCGAAGAGGCCGAGCGCGGCTTCGAGCGGATGGCCGAGTTCTACGCGACCCGGGCGCGCGGCGGCGTCGGCCTCATGGTCACCGGCGGCATCGCCCCCAACGACCGCGGCCGCCCCTACCCCGGCGGCGCCAAGCTGACCACGCCCGAGGAGGCGGCGCAGCACCGGCAGGTGACCGACGCCGTGCACCGCGAGGGCGGCAGGATCGCGATGCAGATCCTGCACTTCGGGCGGTACGCCTACCACCCCGACCTCGTCGCCCCCAGTGCGATCCAGGCCCCCATCAGCCCGTACACCCCGAACGCCCTGACCGGCGCCGAGGTCGAGCAGACCATCGAGGACTTCGTCCGTGCGGCGGAGCTGGCCAAGTCGGCGGGGTACGACGGCGTGGAGATCATGGGGTCCGAGGGCTACCTGATCAACGAGTTCATCGCCGCTCACACCAACCACCGCGACGACCGGTGGGGCGGCTCGTACGAGAACCGCATGCGCTTCCCCGTCGAGATCGTGCGCCGGGTGCGCGAGCGCGTGGGCCCGGACTTCATCCTCGTCTACCGCCTCTCGATGCTCGACCTGGTCCCCGGCGGCTCCTCGCTCGACGAGGTCATCACACTCGCCCGCGCGATCGAGGCGGCCGGCGCGACCATCATCAACACCGGCATCGGCTGGCACGAGGCCCGCATCCCCACCATCGCGACCTCCGTGCCGCGCGGCGCGTACGCCTGGGTGACCAAGCGGGTCATGGGCTCGGTGGGCATCCCCCTCGTCACGACCAACCGCATCAACACCCCCGAGCTGGCCGAGGAACTCCTCGCCGACGGCTGCGCCGACATGGTCTCGCTCGCCCGGCCCTTCCTCGCCGACCCGGACTTCGTCGCCAAGGCCGAGGCCGGCCGCGCCGACTCCATCAACACCTGTATCGGCTGCAACCAGGCCTGCCTCGACCACACCTTCAGCGGGCTCATCACCTCCTGCCTGGTCAACCCGCGCGCCTGCCACGAGACCGAGCTGGTCCTCTCCCCCACCCGCCGCCGCAAGCGCGTCGCCGTCGTCGGCGCCGGGCCCGCCGGGCTCGCCTGCGCGGTGACGGCGGCCGAGCGCGGCCACACCGTGACGCTGTACGACGCCTCCGACGTGATCGGTGGTCAGCTCAACATCGCGCGCAGGGTGCCGGGCAAGGAGGAGTTCAACGAGACGCTGCGGTACTTCCGCAACCAGCTCGACGAGCACGGCGTCGACGTCCGCCTCGGCACGCCCGCGACCGCCGAATCCCTGACTGCCGCCGGATACGACGAGATCGTCCTCGCCACCGGCGTCACCCCCCGCGTCCCGGACATCGAGGGCATCGACCACCCCAGCGTCATCAGCTACCTCGACCTCCTGCGCGACGACGCGAAGGCGGGCGACCGCGTCGCCGTCATCGGCGCGGGCGGCATCGGCTTCGACGTGGCGGAGTTCCTCACGGACACGTCCACGGGCGCCGGCGACGCGGCGAGCCTGAGCCCCGAGGCCTTCTTCGCCCAGTGGGGCGTCGACATGGAGTACGGCGCGCGCGGCGGCCTCCGGGCTCCGGTGCGCGCCCCGCAGACCCGTACCGTCCACCTGATCCAGCGCAAGGCCACCAAGGTCGGCGCCGGACTCGGCAAGACCACCGGCTGGATCCACCGCACCGAGCTCAAGCACCGCGGCGTCACGATGGTCGCGGGCGCGGCGTACGACCGTATCGACGACGAGGGACTGCACGTCACGGTCGACGGCGAGCGGCGGCTGATCCCCGTCGACACGGTCGTCCTGTGCACCGGCCAGGAGCCGCGCCGCGAGCTGTACGACACGCTGCTCGCCGCCGGGCTGCCGGTGCACCTCATCGGCGGCGCGGACGTCGCGGCCGAACTGGACGCCAAGCGCGCGATCCGGCAGGGAACGGAACTCGCGGCCGTCCTGTGACGGGGGCCCTGCCTAGGATGCGCTCATGTCCCTCCCGCACGCCATCCTCACCGCCCTGCTCGAAAAGCCGTCGTCCGGGCTGGAGCTGACCCGCAGGTTCGACAAGTCCATCGGCTACTTCTGGTCCGCCACGCACCAGCAGATCTACCGCGAGCTGGGCAGGCTGGAGGAGGCCGGTGCGATCCGGGCCCTGCCGCGGCCGGACCAGCCGACGCGGGGACAGAAGAAGGAGTACGAGGTCCTGCCGGCCGGGCGTGACGAACTGGCCGCGTGGGTGGGGAGGATCGAGGACCCCAAACCGATCCGTGACGCCCTCCTGCTGCGCCTGCGCGCGGCGGGAGTGGTGGGCACGCAGGGCCTGGAGGCCGAGGTGCGGCGCCATCTGGAGCTCCACCGCGCGCAGTTGGCGGAGTACCGGGCGATCGAGGAGCGCGACTTCGGCGACGGCAGGGGCAGCGAGGGCGACCGGCTGCGGCATCTCGTCCTGCGCGCCGGGATCGACCTGGAGAACTTCTGGCTCGGCTGGCTCGAAGCGGCGCGGGCCGAGCTCGCGGACATGGGCACGGGCGCAGGCATGGCGGCGGATGTGCGGACGGGCCCGGAACCCGCCCCCTGAGCGGGGGCCGGGTTCCGGGCCCGTACCGTGCGGCGGCGTCAGCCCTTGTTCTGGGACGCCCAGAACTCGTCGAAGGTGAGCTTGCCGTCACCGTCGGAGTCGTGGGAGTTGATCACGGCCTGGGCCACCGTCTCGGTGACGTAGGGGTCACCGAGCTGCGCCATGACGCTCTTGTACTCGACCGCCGAGATCGTCCCGTCCCCGTTGATGTCGTACCGCTCGAAAGCCTTGCGCGCCGACTCGATGTCCGCCACTGGATCCACCCCTTCTGGTGCTGATCAGAACCCGGACAGATTATCGGTCCGGCGGACGGTACCGGCGGGCCCCCGGCCCCGGCCCCAAGCCCCCGCCGCCGCCGGGCAACGCCCGCGCCGTGCCCGCCTTTCGGCGGGCGGGGTGCCGCCCGGTGGGATCGGAGGCGCTGATGGGGGCCCGCCGAATGGTTCGGCGTAGGACCGTTCCGGCCCGCGGAGAGTTCACTTTCCGCCCTGGAGTGCTGAATTCCGGCCAATAGCGGGGCCACTTTCGTAACTCTCCGCCGTCGGAGGATAACTTCATGGCGTCGTCGCCACACCAGGAGCACAGGGCTCCCCGGGACTAGCGGCGGCCAAGGGCGTTTCCCTCAGTGGCCATGAAAACTGACGCATTCACCGGGGACTCTCCGGGTGACGGCAATCCGGCAGTGCCGTACACGGAATGTCTTTCCTTCCGGCGGAGTGACGCACTGTGCGAAGGGCGTTCCTGGCTGCGCGGCCAGGAGCCGGTGGCACGGGTACGCACGTCCGCCGGCGACAGCGTCTGGCTGGTGAGCAGTTACCCGTCGGCCAGACAGGTCCTGGAGGACGCGCGGTTCGGCCCCGTCGGCGCGGCCGCCCCCCGCGTGCCGCGCGGGGGCGCCGCGCTGCGCGGAGCGGTGATGAGGGGACTCAATCCGCGTGCGGACGAAGGGCTGCACGGCTGGCTGCGCGCCACGGCGGACCGGCTCATCGACGACCTGATGGCCTGGGGGCCGCCGGTGGACCTCAGAGCGGGATTCGCCGATCCCTTCGCGGCGGCGCTGCACTGCAAGGTGCTGGGAGTGCCGTCCGGCGACTGGCCGCGGCTGATGTCGAGCCTGGACATCGCGTTCATGGCCAGCGCGCACCCCTTCGAGGGCGTGCGGCCCGACTGGTACAAGGACGCCGGGTACATGGCGGAGCGGCTGAACGCCCCCGCGTCCGAACGCTCCGGACTGCTGGGTCAGCTGGCGGCGCTGCGCGAGGGGCCGGAGGCGGCGCGCCCGGCGGACGGGACGCTCGCCGCCGTCGCCGTCTCGCTGTTCGGCGCGGGCGCGGTCTCCACGTCCGCCTTCCTGGTCATGGCGGTACTGGCACTGCTCCGGCACCCCGAACTGATCGGCCGTCTGCGCGGCCACCCCGAGCGGACGGGCCGCGCCGTCGACGAGCTGCTGCGCCGGAACCTGCCGGTCGCCGACGGTGTGCGCCGCGTCGCCCTCGCCGACGTGCACGTCGGGGACGTGCTCGTCCGCCGGGGCGAGCAGGTGGTCGTCCTCGTCGAGGGCGCCGACTTCGACCCGCGGGCCTTCGAGGCCCCCGGGGGGCCGAACCCCGGCCGCGGGCGCAACCCGTACCTCGCCTTCGGCGGGGGCCGGCACCTGTGCCCGGCGTCCGCGCTGGGGCGCGTCCACGCCGAGACCGCGCTCGCCGCGCTCGTGGACCGGATGCCGGGCCTGGGGCTCGCCGTTCCGGCGGAGCGGCTGGTGTGGCGTACGGGGTTCATGCGGCGCCTGCCGGAGAGGCTGCCGGTGCTCTGGTAGGCCCCGGCGCGGGCGCCCCGCCGCGCGCGCCGACCGCCTCAGCGGAAGATGCCGGTGTGGCCCAGCGAGTAGCGTCCCGGCTGCGGGTAGACCGCGAGGCCGTGCGGGCCGCCGCCGACCGGGACGCGGGCGAGCTGCTTACCGGTGGCGGTGTCGATCGCGTAGACCTCGGAGTCGTACCGTCCGGACAGCCACAGCACCTTGCCGTCGGCCGAGACCCCTCCCATGTCGGGGCTGCCGCCGTCGGGCAGGTTCCACTTCTTGGTCAGCCTGTTCTTCGTGAAGTCGAAGACGGAGACGGAACCCTCGCCGCGGTTGGAGACGTACATCTCCCTGGAGTCGCGCGAGACGTAGAGACCGTGGCAGCCCTTGCCCGTCGGCAGCAGCTTGGGGGTGGTGAACTCCTTGCCGTCCAGGACCCACATGCCGTGCGCCATCATGTCGGCGATGTAGAACGTCTTGCCGTCGGGCGAGATCTTCACGTCCTGCGGCATCGCGCCCGCGAACGGGAGCTTCTGCTGGCCGACGACCTTCATCCTCTCGGTGTCGACCTTGAGCAGTTCGCCGGAGAACTCGCAGGAGACGACGAAGTACCGGCCGTCGGCGGAGAAGTCCGCGTGGTTGACGCCCGCGCAGGTGACCGGCACGGTCTTGACCCGGTCCATGGTGTGCGGGTCGCGGAAGACCAGTTCGCGGTCCATGGACGCCATGACGACGGCGTACTTGCCGTTGGGCGTGAAGTAGAGGTTGTACGGGTCGTGCACCTCCACCGGCTTGCCCACGGCGCCCGTCGCCGGGTCGATCGGGGTGAGGGTGTGGCCGCGGTTGTTGTTGACCCACAGCGTCTTCATGTCCCAGGACGGGACGACGTGCTGCGGCTGGACACCGACCGGGATCGTCTTGACGACCTTGTACGTCTTGGGATCGATCACCGACACCGTGTTGGAGTTGGTGTTGGGGACGTAGACCCGGGACGGGAAGTCCTTGACGACCGGTGACAGCTTGTTCGGGCGGTCGGCGGCGTAGACGTCCTTCGGGTCGAGCACCGGCGGCATCCCCGGCAGCCCGGGGGGCGCGGCCTTCTTCGCCTTGACGGGCGGCGCGGCGCCCTTGGTGCCGAGCGCCTCGGTCGTCCCCTTCGGGTCGGGGCCGGCGCAGCCCGCGAGGGCGGCCAGGAGGGCGCCGGCGAGCAGCGCGGTCGCACGTCGAATGATCGTCGTCATCGGGTCAGCAGCTCCGTGGTGGTCACTGCGCACAGCACGCTGCGGCATGTCAGTGTCACGGGCCCCATTTAAGGGGTAATGGGGGCAGAAGGTAATGATTGAGCCAATTCGGGGCTCAGCGGGTCGTCAACCGCGCGGAGCTCTCCACCCTCGCCAGGCAATGATTCACTCGCCCTGACTCATACTTATGCACTCATTACGAGGCGAGTGGCCCAACTCACCTGCGATTCATTCCCCGCCTGCCCAAATTCATAAGCGTTTGACCGATTATGGGCTTTTGGACCGTGCTCACCTGTCTGCCATAGTCGGTGCCACGACCCCCATTGACCCGGGCCAGGTCGTCATCACCAACCGCCGTGGATCACACCCCCTCGCTCCACGGCGCTCCACAGAAGCCCCCGAAGCGTCGTGACCCCGACCCGCAGGGGGCTTCCGTGCGTCCGGGGGCGGGTCTCAGTGTTCGGCGCGGTCGGCGGTGCGGTCGCAGACGCGCATCTCGAACCAGGTGTTCTTGCCGCGTGGCAGCAGGTCCACTCCCCACCGGTCGGAGAGCTTGTCGACGAGGAAGAGCCCGCGGCCGCTGGTGTCGAGTTCGTGCACGGGCATCAGACAGGGCAGACCTCTCGACGGATCGCACACCTCGATCCTGATCCAGCCCCTGCGGCGCAGCATGCGCAGCCCGAAGGTGCGGGCACCGGTGTGCCGCACGGCGTTGCCCACGAGTTCCGAGACGAGCAGCACCGCGTACTCCGCGGTCTGCGGGGAGAGCCCCCACTGGCGGAACACCACGCAGTGCGTGAGCCGCCGGGCCGTGGCGGCCGACTCCGGACGGGAGGGCAGCCGCACTTCCTCCTCCGTCGGATTTCCGAACAACTCCACTGCCTGGAACGCCCGTTCGTCCTCCACCGCCGGCGTCCACCGTGCGGCGGCCGCACCGCCGCGCGACCGCGGTTGCTCCACATTCTCCAGCGCCGCCATGCCCCCCATCATGACCGCCCGGGAAGCCGCCCGGGGCCGTTCCCGTGGATTCGGCCCTCCCGCGCCACCCTGCCCGGGGGTGCGGTCCGGCATATGCCGGTGGCAGAAAATGCCTCACCGCACCCCCTCCGACCTGCGGTGACGTAACGCTTATGTCGGATCACCGGGCAATCGGAGCAAGGCTGCCTTCAGGCTCCGTCGAGGCCGGGTTAATCCGCCCGGGAGGAGTACGCGCCAACTGGACAGCTGTCAGAGGAACTTGGCCTTTCCGGGCCCCTCCTCGACGAAACTGCGCATACCGCGCTCCCGGTCCTCGGTCGCGAACAGTCCGGCGAACCAGTTCCGCTCGACGGTCAGCCCGGTCTCCAGGTCCGTCTCCAGTCCCGCGTCGACGCACTCCTTCGCCGCGCGCAGCGCCAGCGCGGGTCCCTGGGCGAGCTTCGCCGCCCACGCGTGCGCCTGCTCGTACACCTCGGCCGCCGGCACCACCCGGTCGACCAGGCCGATCGCCAGCGCCTCGTCCGCCCGCACCTGGCGGCCGGTGAAGATCAGGTCCTTGGCCCTGGACGGGCCGACCAGCCGCGCGAGCCGCTGCGTGCCGCCCGCGCCCGGGATCAGGCCGAGGAGGATCTCGGGCTGGCCGAGCTTGGCGTTGTCCCCGGCGATACGGAAGTCGGCGCACAGGGCGAGCTCGCAGCCGCCGCCCAGCGCGTAGCCGGTGACCGCGGCGACCACGGGCTTGGGGATGCGGGCGACGGCGGTGAAGGCGTCCTGGAGGCCCTTGGACCGTACGACCATCGCCGCGTGGTCCATCGCCTGCATCTCCTTGATGTCCGCGCCGGCCGCGAACACCTTCTCGCCGCCGTAGAGGACCACGGCGCGCACGTCCTCGCGCCGGGCCGCCTCTTCGGCGAGCTCGCGCAGCCGGTCCTGGGTGGCGATGTCCAGCGCGTTCATCGGGGGGCGTGCCAGGCGGATGGTGCCGACGCCCTCGGAGACTTCGAGATTCACAGTCATACGAGCGAGGTTAGCCCCCGTTAACGACAACGGGCCCCGTGCTGTGGACAACAGCACAGGGCCCGTACGTACGGCGTGGGTTACCTCTTCCACCGGTCCCAGGACATGTTCCAGCCGTTGAGACCGTTGTCCGGCTGGATCTGCTTGTCGTGGGAGTTCTTCACGACGACCACGTCACCGAGGATCGAGTTGTCGAAGAACCAGGCCGCCGGGGTCTGCTTGTCCCATCCGCCCCGCACGTCCCGCAGCCCCACGCACCCGTGGCTGACGTTGGCCGACCCGAAGGTGCCCGCGCCCGCCCAGTAGTTGCCGTGGATGAAGGTGCCCGAGGTCGACAGGCGCATCGCGTGCGGCACGTCCTTGATGTCGTACTCGCCGCCGAAGCCGACGGTGGCGCCGTTCATGCGCGTCACCTGGTACTTCTCGCTGATCACCATCTGGCCGTTGTACGTCGTCGTGGACGGGGCGCCCGCGGTGACCGGGATGGTTTTGAGGACCTTGCCGTCGCGCTTGACCGTCATCGTGTGCGCCGCGGCGTCCACGACGCTGACCTGGCTGCGGCCGACCGTGAACTTCACGGTCTTGGTCTGCTTGCCGTACACACCGGGCCGGCCCTCGACGCCGTCGAGGTTCAGCTTCAGCGTGACCTCGGTGCCCGCGGCCCAGTACTTCTCGGGACGGAAGTCGAGGCGGTCGTTGCCGAACCAGTGCCCCTCGACCGGCACCGACGGCTCGGCCGTCACCTTCACGGCCTTCTCGACGTCCTCGGGCGCGGTGATGCCGCGGCTGAAGCGCAGCGAGACCGGCATTCCGACGCCGACCGTCGAGCCGTCCTCGGGCGTGAAGTGGGCGATGAAGGTGTTCTGCGGCACGAGCGTGGTGAAGGTGGTGTCCTTCGCGGACGCGCGGCCCTCGGAGTCCTTCGCGATCGCGTGGACCTTGTACTTGGTCGCGGCGCCGAGGTGGTGTGCCGGCTCCCAGACGGTGCCGTCCTTGCTGATCTTCCCCTCGACCTCGTTGCCCCTGGTGTCCTCGACCGTGACGGACGTCAGCCTGCCCTTGTCCGCGCCGATCTTCAGGGCCCCGCTGGTGGCGACGTTCTCCGCCTCGTCCTTGGGCGTGACCGTCACCACCGCCTGCGACGCCTTGGTGTCCTCGGGCTTCGCCACCCCGCCCTTGCCGCCGTCCCCGCCACCGCCGGAGCCACTGCTTCCGCCGCACGCCGTCACCAGCAGCAGCACGGCGCCCAGCAGCAGAGCCGGCAGCCCCCGGCTCCCGGGCCGGGGCGCGCGCCCCCGCCGCGCTCCGGCCGATGTCCCCGATATCTGCTGCCTGTTCAATTCGGTGTTCTCCCCTCGCACGGCCTGGCCCCAGCCACGGCCCGCACCCCCACGCGCAGCGACAGCGCGCACGAGAAAAGGTAATCACATCGGTCGTGTCACGGACTCCCCCCGTATGTCACCGTTCAGTTCCAAGTGCCCGGGGGGCGGCACGGGCACGTGCAGGTCAGCGAGGGCCGGTGGGGGTCACCGGAGAGCGGACCCGGCCTTCCAGCGGGCCCAGTCCATGTTCCAGCCGCCGAGGCCGTTGTCGGGGGCGACCTTCCGGTCGCGAGAGTTCACCACTTCCACCACGTCCCCGACGAGCGTGCGGTCGAAGAACCAGCCGCCCGGGGTGTCCGGGCTGCCGCCCTTCACGTCCCGCAGCCCGATGCATCCGTGGCTCGTGTTGACCGATCCGAACGACTCCGGCGGAGCCCAGTAGTTGCCGTGCAGGAAGGTTCCCGAATCCGTCAGCCGCATCGCGTGCGGAACGTCCGGGATGTCGTACTCGCCGCCGAAGCCGACGGTCCTGCCGTCCATCCGCGTCACGTCGTACAACTCCGTGACGACCATCTTCCCGTTGTACGTCGTGCTCTTGGGCGCCCCGGCGCTGACCGGCACCTTCGCCAGCACCCTGCCGTCGCGCCGTACCACCATGGTGTGCTTCTCCGCGTCCACCGTCGACACCTGGGAGCGGCCGACCGTGAACCCGACGGCCTTGTGCTGGATGCCGAACACGCCGGGCGCCGCCTCGACGTCGCGCAGCCGCAGGTCGACACCGACGCGGGTGCCGGGCCTCCAGTGGTCGCGCGGCCTGAAGTCGAGGCGCTGGGCGCCGAACCAGTGGCCGGCCACCTCCACCGGCGGCTGCGAGGTCACCTTGATCGCGCGTTCGACGGCGGCCCGGTCGGCCACGGGCCGGTTGAAGGAGAAAGAAACGATCATGCCGGTGCCGACGGTGGACCGGTTCTCCGGCTTGAAGTATCCGATGAAGCGGTGTTCGGGGACGACCGTCGTGAACGAGGTGTGCCGGGCGGAGCGCCGGCCGCGGCCGTCGACGGCGACCGCGTCGACCGTGTACTTGGCGGCCAGCCGCAGCGGTCCGCCGTCCGGCCGCCAGCTCCGCCCGTCGGCCGAGATCCGTCCCGTGACCTCCTGCTGGTCGGCGTCCTCGACCCGTACGACCTCGACCCGCTCCAGCCGCCCGTCGGCGACGCTCACTTCGATGCGGTCCTCGGCCCTGATGTCCTTCGCTCCGTTCCCGGGAACGATCCGGATGGCGTCCTGGGGCGAACGCGGCTTTCCGCCGAACACCGCCTCGCCGCCGGCCGTGCAGCCCGCGAGCCCGGCGATCAGCCCTGCCCCTGCCAGTACGGCGGCCAGGGCCGCCCGTGCGCGTCTCACTGCGTCTCTCACGTCCGACCCAACGATCTCCCCCCCGCGGGGGAAACGTGAGTACGACCGCTGTTGCGGGCAGAACAGGTGGGAGGACCAGGCGGGGCGGCCGCGGCCGGGACGCCGCGGGGTCTCATGGATCCGCCGGTCCCAACGAGCCGCGGGAGGCTTTCAGGTGTCCAGCGCAGCCGAGCAGGAGGCAGTACAGGAGGCGGTGCGGGAGCCGGGGGACGACGGCCGGCCCGCCCCCGCCCCGGTCGTGGTCGACGGGCGGCGCCCCGGCCGGGGCGCGGGCGGGCCACCCGTGTGGCCGGGCGCGCCGACCCCCCTGGGAGCGCGTTTTCGCGTCGGCCCCGACGGGGTCGCCGGCACCAACTTCGCGCTGTGGGCGGGCGGGGCCGACGCCGTCGAGGTGTGCCTCTTCGACGAGGACGGCACCGAGACGCGGTGCCCGCTGACCGAGCTGACGCACGAGATCTGGCACGGCTTCCTGCCGGGCGTCCGCGCGGGGCAGCGCTACGGCTTCCGCGTGCACGGCCGCTGGGACCCGTGGACCGGCGCCCGCTGGAACCACGCGAAGCTGCTCCTCGATCCGTACGCGCGGGCCGTCGACGCGCCGCCGGGGAAGGAGTACAGCACGCTGCCCGGCGAGGTGTACGGGCACGTCAGGGACTGGCCGCAGCAGCACGTCGCGGACACCGTGCGCGACGAGCGGGACTCGGCGCCGTACGTCCCCAAGGGCGTGGTCGTCCACGACGACGCGCCCGACGACGACTGGACGGACGACCGGCGGCCCAAGACTCCGTGGGCGGACTCGGTCATCTACGAGCTGCACGTGCGCGGCTTCACCAAGCTGCACCCGGGCATTCCCGAGGAGCTGCGCGGTACGTACGCCGGGCTCGCGCACCCGGCGGCGGTCGAGCACCTCCAGCGGCTGGGCGTGACGGCGGTGGAGCTGCTGCCGGTGCACCAGTTCGCCCACGAGGACCACCTGCTGCGGCGGGGCCTGCACAACTACTGGGGCTACAACTCCATCGGGTACTTCGCGCCGCACGCCGCCTACGCGGCGACGGGGACGGCCGGGCAGCAGGTCGGCGAGTTCAAGGCGATGGTGCGGGCGCTGCACGCCGCCGGCATCGAGGTGATCCTCGACGTGGTCTACAACCACACGGCGGAGGCGGGCGAGCTGGGGCCGACGCTGTCGCTGCGCGGCATCGACAACCGCGGGTACTACCGTCTCCAGAACGACCCCAGGCGCTACGCCGACTACACGGGCTGCGGGAACACCCTGCACGTCGTGCAGCCGAACGTCCTGCGGCTGATCACGGACTCGCTCAGGTACTGGGTCACCGAGATGGGTGTGGACGGCTTCCGCTTCGACCTCGCGGCGGCGCTGGCGCGCTCGATGCACGACGTCGACATGCTGTCGCCGTTCCTCGCGGTGATCGCGCAGGACCCGGTGCTGCGGCGCGTGAAGCTGATCGCCGAGCCGTGGGACGTGGGCAGCGGCGGTTATCAGGTGGGTGCCTTCCCCCCGCTCTGGACCGAGTGGAACGACCGGTACCGGGACGCCGTGCGGGACTTCTGGCGGGGCGCGCTGCCGGATGTGCGGGACCTGGGGTACCGGCTGTCGGGATCGAGCGACCTGTACGCGTGGGGCGGCCGGCGCCCGTACGCCTCGGTCAACTTCGTCACCGCGCACGACGGCTTCACGCTGCGGGACCTCGTGTCGTACCACCAGAAGCAGAACGCGGCGAACGGCGAGGGCAACCGGGACGGGACGAACGACAACCGTTCGTGGAACTGCGGCGCCGAGGGCGAGACGGACGACGCCGGGGTGAACGGGCTGCGCAGGCGGCAGTTGCGCAACCTGGTGACGACGCTGCTGCTGTCGACGGGGGTGCCGATGCTCGTCGCGGGCGACGAGATGGGGCGCACCCAGGGCGGCAACAACAACGCGTACTGCCAGGACAACGAGGTCAGCTGGATCGACTGGTCGCTCCTGGAGGACCCCGGCTGGCGGGAGCTCTTCGGGCTGACGTCCCGCCTGCTGAGGCTGCGCCACGCGCATCCGGTGCTGCGCCGCCGCGCCTTCTTCTCGGGCCGGGCCCAGGCGGCGGACGGGCTGCGCGACCTGGCGTGGTTCACCCCGCGCGGCGAGGAGATGACGGAGCGGGACTGGTACGCCCCGGCGTCGACCCTGGGGATGTACCTGTCGGGCCGCGACATCCCGGGCCGTGACGCGCGCGGGGCGAAAGTCACGGACGACAGCTTTCTCGCCATTCTGCACGCGGGGGACCGCCCGGCGGACTTCCTGCTGCCCGGGCCGCCGTGGGCGCGTACGTACGAACTGGTCGTCGACACGTCACGGGAGAGCCAGGAGAGCGCTCCGGGGACGGCGCACGCGGGTGGCGGGGTGATCACCGCGGCGGCCAGATCGGTGCTCCTGCTGAAGGCGCGTACGGCGTAGAACCAGTGAGCGGTGTCAGTGGCGAACCGTACGCTCGATCCTGATGACCGGAACCGACGCGCCCGCCGAGGACCGATCGGCCGTACGTTCGCTGCTGCGCCTGTGGCCCTACGTACGGCCGGTGCGCGCGCGCCTGGCCTGCGCGGCCCTCGTCGCGGTGCTGGCCTCCTGCCTCGGCCTGGTCGTCCCGCTCGTCCTGAAGTGGATCGTGGACGGCCCGGTCGCGGACCGGGACCCGGGCGGGGTGTGGCTCGGGGCGCTGTACCTGCTGCTGCTCGGGCTCACGGAGGCGGCGCTCTTCGGGCTGCGGCGGTGGCTGGTGGCGCGGCCGCTGGCCGGGGTGGAGGCGGCGATGCGGGGCGACCTGTACCGGCACCTGCAACGGCTTCCGGTGGCCTTCCACGACCGGTGGCCGTCGGGGCAGTTGCTGTCGCGCGGGACCACGGACCTGATGCTGCTGCGGATGTTCCTGGCGTTTCCGCTGACGTTCCTGCTGGTCAACGGGGTGACGATCCTGGTGGGGGTCGCCATTCTGCTCCTCCAGCAGTGGTCGCTGGGGCTGGTGCTGCTGGCGCCCGTGATCCCGCTGGTGGTGCTGTGCTCGGTCTTCGAGTCGAAGTACTCGCTGGTCGCCCGGCGTTCGCAGGACCAGGTGGGTGACCTGACGACGGTCGTCGAGGAGAGCGTGCTCGGCATCCGCGTCATCAAGGGGTTCGGGCACAACCGCAGCCAGGCCCACGCCTTCCGGGAGCTGTCGCTGACGCTCCGGGGCACCGAGCTGGCCAAGGCCCGGCTGCTCGCGGGGATCTGGGCGACGATCACCGCCCTGCCGGAACTGGCCGTCGGGGCCGCGCTGGTGCTCGGGACGGTGCGGGTCGCCGACGGCGCGCTGTCGGCGGGCACGCTGGTGGCGTTCCTGTCCACGGCGCTGGCGCTGCGCTGGCCGGTGGAGTCGATCGGCTTCCTGCTCGCGATCAGCCAGGACGCGGCGACGGCGACCGAACGGTACTTCGAGGTGATGGACGCGCGGGAGGAGGCGGAGGGGGACGGACCTTCCTCCGGTGCGGGGCCGGTCGGGGGCCCGGTCTCGGGCCCGGTGGCGGGCCCGGTCTCGGGCCCGGTCTCGGGCCCGGTGGCGGTTCCGGTCGCGGGCCCGGTGGCCGTCGAGCGCGGGATCGTCTTCGAGGGGGTCGAGTTCCGGTATCCCGACGCGCACGAGGGGGCACCGCCCGTCCTCGCGCACATCGATCTGCACGTACGGCCGGGCGAGACCATGGCCCTCGTCGGAGCCACCGGCAGCGGCAAGACCACGCTCACCACGCTCGTACCGCGGCTGCACGAGGTGACGGGCGGGCGGATCACGCTCGACGGGGCGGACATCACGGCCATGCCGCGCGAGCGGCTGCGGGAGCTGGTGTCCGTCGCCTTCGAGGAGCCCACGCTGTTCTCGGCGAGCGTCGGGGAGAACGTACTGATGGGGGCGGGGAGGGGCGCGGGCGAGGCCGATCTGGCGCGCGCGCTGGACACCGCCCGGGCCGGTTTCGCGCACCGGCTGCCCCAGGGCACGGCCACGCGGGTCGGCGAGCAGGGCCTGAGCCTGTCCGGCGGGCAGCGGCAGCGGCTCGCGCTGGCCAGGGCGGTGGTGGGCGGGCCGCGTTTCCTGGTGCTCGACGATCCGCTGTCGGCGCTCGACGTGCATACGGAAGCCCTGGTGGAGGCGGCGCTGCGGCGCGTGCTGGAGGACACCACCGCGCTCGTGGTCGCGCACCGGCCGTCGACCGTGCTGCTCGCCGACCGGGTGGCGCTGCTGTCCGGCGGCCGCATCGCGGCCGTCGGCACCCATCAGGAACTGCTGCGCACCAGCGACGAGTACGCCTGGCTGATGTCCGGAGCCGGCGTCGGTGCCGACGGGAAGAAGAAGGACGACGGGGAGGGCGCATGACGACCACCGCGGACAACCGTTCCGCCGCCGGCACCGGCCCGGAGCCCGTGCCGGCACCGGGCCCCGCCCCCGGTGCCGGCACGCAGGACGGCAGCGCGCAGGGCGGCGACCCCTTCGACCGCGACGCGCTGCCCGCGCCCCAGGGCGCGACGCTCGCGCTGCTGCGCTCGCTGCTGCGGCCCCGGCGCGCCAGGGTCGCCGCCGCCGCGCTGATCCTGCTGCTCCAGCTGGCGGCGGTGCAGGCGGGTCCGCTGCTCGTCGCGTACGCCATCGACCGCGGCGTACCGGCCCTGCGGCGCGAGGACTTCGGGCCACTGGCCCTCGTCGCGGCCGGCTACCTGCTGTGCTCGGTGGGCGCGGGGGCCCTGCAGTACGCCTTCGTCCTGGTCTCCGCCCGTGTCAACCAGGACGTACTCCTCGATCTGCGCGGCAGGATCTTCCGGCACGCGCAGGCACTGAGCGTCGACTTCCACGAGCGGTACACGTCGGGGCGGCTGATCTCCCGGTCGACGACCGACGTGGAGGCGCTGCGGCAGCTGCTCGGCGAAGGTCTCCAGGAGCTGATCGGCGTCGTCCTCTCCTCGGTCTTCATCTGCGCGCTGCTGCTCTGGCTCGACGTGGGGATCGGCGCGCTCGCGGTGGGGTCGTTCGTACCGCTGTACCTGCTCGTCCGGCGCTACCGCAGGCGTGTCTCCGTCGTCTTCGCCAAGCGCTCGACGGCGATCGCCGCCGTCATCGTGAAGTTCGCGGAGACGATGAACGGGATCCGGCCGGTGCGGGCGTTCCGGCGTGAGCGGACGAACGACGCGCAGTTCCGCGTGCTCAACCACCGCCACGAGCGGACGAACGGCGACGGCCTGCTGGAGATGGCCCAGTACGTCGTCGGCTCGCGGCTGGTCGCCAACACGGCGGTCGCCTCGATGGTGCTGTGGGGCGCCCACCAGGTCGCCGGCGGCGGCCTGGAGCTCGGCGTCCTCGCCGCCTCCGTGCTCTACCTGCGGCGGCTGTACGACCCGATCGACCGGCTCGGGATGTTCCTGAACTCCTACCAGTCCGCGGCCGCCTCCCTGGAGAAGATCGCGGGCCTGCTCGCCCAGGTCCCGGCCGTCCCCGAGCCCGCCGAGCCGCGGAAGCTGCCCGCGCCCGCCGGTGGTGGGCCGGGCCGCGAGGTCGTCTTCGACGGCGTCAGCTTCGCCTACCGCACCGGCGGCGAGGTCCTTCCGCGCTTCAGTCTGACCCTGGCGGCCGGCCGGACGGTCGCCGTCGTCGGCTCGACGGGCGCGGGCAAGTCGACGCTCGCCAAGCTGCTGGCGCGCTTCTACGACCCGACCGGGGGCCGCGTCCTGCTCGACGGCACCGACCTGCGCGATCTCGCCGTGCCGGAGCTGCGGCGCGCGGTGGTGATGGTGACCCAGGAGGCTTTCCTGTTCTCCGGCACGGTCGCCGAGAACATCGCCGTCGGCCGCCCCGACGCCACCCGCGAGGACATCGAGCGGGCCGCGAAGGCGATCGGTGCGCACGACTTCATCAGCGGCCTTCCGGAGGGGTACGACACCGACGTACGCAAGCGGGGCGGCCGGATCTCGGCAGGGCAGCGGCAGCTGGTGGCCTTCGGCCGCGCGCTGCTCGCCGACCCCGCGGTGCTGATCCTGGACGAGGCGACGTCGTCCCTGGACATCCCGGGCGAGCGGGCGGTGCAGCGCGCGATGAACACGGTGCTGCGCGGGCGTACGGCCGTGGTGATCGCGCACCGGCTCTCGACGGTGGAGGTCGCCGACCGGGTACTGGTCATGGAGCAGGGCCGCATCGTCGAGGACGGCTCCCCCGCCGGACTCATCGGCGGTACGGGACGCTTCGCGGACCTGCACCGGGCCTGGCGCGACAGCCTGGCCTGACGGGCACCGGCGGGATCCGTGGCCCGGCCGGGGCAACGGAAGCCGGTCACGGACTCGTCTCCGGGGGCAGCGGCAGACGGCCGGCCCGGTATCCGCCGTGACGAGACCCGGGACGGGGGGCGGCCCGCCCCCCGTCCCGAAGAGCGGCGTTCGGGCCGGCGGTCTCCCTCGCAACGCGTGGCAGCCACAGGGACAGCCGGCCCGGCGCTGCCTCCGGACCGTCCCGGTCTCCGCCGGGAAGCGCTGCCGTCGGAGCCGGCACGTCGGCACGGCCGGTGCCCGTCGGGGCGGGCGGTTCCTCCAGCCCGGGCAGCAGGCGCGGCAGTTCGCGGCAGACGGCCGGCGGCGGACTCCTGCCCCTCACCGCCGAGGACCGTGATGCGGTCGGCCGGAGCGACGGCCGTCGGCGCCCCGGTGACAGCGAGCCGCAGCAGATCCCGCGCAGGAGCACCCGGGCGCCGGCGGGACGCACCCTTGCCCGGCAGCGCCGGGAGGCAGATGCCGCAGGGCGGGAGCGCGCAGGGCGTCGGAGGATCCGCGGATCATGCGCTCGGCCGTGCCCCGCGCCCCGGACAGACCGCCCAGCAGTCCCGTCCCCCCGGGGAATGACCAATCAGCCCCGAGCGGCGCGAGAAGGGCGTCGCGGAGCTGATGCCCCCGGCGCTCCGCGAGGGCCGGAACACGGGAAGGCGCCTTCTGGAATCCCCCGTTCACAGCCGGCCCGCCTTCGCCCTCCTCTCCAGGTACTCCTCGAACGTCACCGTCCCGACGGTCCGGCCGGGAGCCAGGTGGCCGCCCGCACGGTACGCCCGGTACGCCTTGCCCGGCAGCCGCACCGGCACGATCCGGCGCCGCCGCCCCGCCGCGCGCAGCGCCGACGCGGCCAGGTCGCGGGCGTCGCGCACCTCGGGGCCGCCCATGTCGGGCACCCGCCCGGCCGGTGCGTCCCGGGCGAGCTCCGCGAGCCGCCCGGCGACCTCGGTGACCTCGACGGGCTGGAAGCGCAGGCCGGCCGGCACCAGCGCCACCGGCAGGCGCCGCTGGGCGAGCGTCATGGTGGCCACCAGGTCGTGGAACTGCGTGGCGCGCAGGATCGTCCAGGGCAGCCCGGACTCCTCGACGAGCCGTTCCGCGGCGAGCTTCGCCTCGTAGTAGAAGAACGGCACCCGGTCCACGCCCACGATCGAGATGTAGACCAGGTGCGGGCCGCCGGCCCGCCGGGCGGCGTCGACCAGCCGCCGGGTCGTCGCCACGTCGTTGCGGGCGTTCGTGGCACAGTGCACGATCGTCGCCGCGCCCTCCACCGCGGCCCGGAGCCCCTCGCCCGAGGCGAGGTCGCAGACCGCCCACGCGTACGGCCTGTCGTCGTCCGCCCGCCGCGGGCGACGGCTCATCACCCGTACGGCCGTGCCCTCCGCCAGCAGCCGGTCCACCAGGGGGCGCCCCAGTGTGCCGGTGGCGCCCGTCACCAAAGTCGGCCCGTCCACGCCGCGTTCCCTTCCATCGTCACGTTCCCGTCCCTCCGGAGTGCGCTGAAACCGGTCAGCCCGCAGCATCATCGCGCGCTCGGCCCCGGGCCGGCGCCGGCCCCCCGGTGGCGTTGCGGCAGCACCCCGCGAAACGTCCGCTGAACGGACACGACTCTTCGGGCAACGGACGATTTCCGGCCAACTTGTTGACGCGGTCCTGACAGGCAACCCCCACTCCTGCCACTCTTCCCCCGTTCCGCGCTCCACCTTGCTCCGCACGGCTCCGCCCGGGCAGCCCACCCAAGCCGCCCGACACCCCCCTTGCAGAAGGAGTTCGCGTGAGATCCACGACCGGACGACGTGCCACCGCGACCGGCGCACTGCTGACCGCAGCGGCACTGCTCACCGTCGGCGTACAGGCCGGCACCGCATCGGCCGACGATCCCCGGGCCGCCGCCCCGAAGACCGCCGCGGCCGGGAAGGCCGACCCCGGCGCCCTGCCCGCGAAGCTCTCCCCCGCCCAGCGCGCGGAGCTGATACGCGAGGCAAACGCCACCAGGGCGGCCACCGCCAAGGCCCTCGGCCTCGGCGCCAGGGAGAAGCTCGCCGTACGCGACGTCGTCCAGGACCGCGACGGGACCACCCACACACGGTACGAGCGCACCTACGACGGACTCCCGGTCCTGGGCGGCGACTTGATCGTCGCCGAGACGAAGGCGGGGAAGACCGAGGGCGTGACCAAGGCGTCCAAGGCGCAGCTCAAGTCGGTCGACACGAGCGCCGAGGTCGCGCCGGCCGCCGCCGAGAAGCAGGCGCTGGGCGCCGCGCGGGCCGAGGGGTCGAAGAAGACCGAGGCCGACCGCGCCCCGCGCAAGGTGGTGTGGATGGGGCAGGGCGAGCCCACGCTGGCGTACGAGACGGTCGTCGGCGGCCTGCAGCACGACGGCACCCCGAACGAGCTGCACGTCGTCACCGACGCCTCCACCGGCAAGAAGATCTTCGAGTGGCAGGCCGTCCACAACGGCACCGGCAACACCCAGTACAGCGGCCAGGTGACGCTGGGCTCCGCCCCGTCGTACACCCTGACCGACACCGGGCGCGGCAACCACAAGACGTACAACCTCAACCGGGGTACGTCGGGCACCGGCACCCTCTTCTCGGGACCGGACGACGTCTGGGGCGACGGCACCCCGCAGAACCTGGAGACCGCGGGCGCGGACGCGGCGTACGGGGCGGGCCTGACGTGGGACTACTTCAAGAACGTGCACGGCCGCAGCGGCATCCGCGGTGACGGCGTCGGCGCGTACTCCCGGGTCCACTACGGCAACGCGTACGTCAACGCCTTCTGGTCGGACTCCTGCTTCTGCATGACGTACGGCGACGGCGCGAACAACGCCAAGCCGCTGACCTCGATCGACGTCGCCGCGCACGAGATGACGCACGGCATCACCTCCAACACCGCCGGCCTCGTCTACAGCGGCGAGTCGGGCGGCCTCAACGAGGCGACCTCCGACATCTTCGCCGCGGCCGTCGAGTTCAACGCCAACAACTCCAAGGACGTCGGCGACTACCTGGTCGGCGAGAAGATCGACATCAGGGGCAACGGCACGCCGCTGCGCTACATGGACAAGCCGAGCCGGGACGGCTCCTCCAAGGACGCCTGGTACTCGGGCATCGGCTCCATCGACGTCCACTACTCGTCCGGTCCGGCGAACCACTGGTTCTACCTGCTCTCCGAGGGCAGCGGTGCCAAGACCGTCAACGGCGTCAGCTACGACTCGCCGACCTCCGACGGCCTGCCGGTGACCGGCATCGGCCGGGAGAAGGCCGCGCAGATCTGGTTCAAGGCGCTCACCACCAAGTTCGGCTCGTCGACCAACTACGCGGGCGCCCGCACCGGCACCCTCGCGGTCGCCGGTGAGCTGTACGGCACCACCAGCGCCGAGTACAAGGCCGTCGCCGACGCCTGGGCGGGCGTCAACGTCGGGGCCCGTCCCGGCGGCGGCGACCCGGGCACCGGCACGTCCTTCGAGAACACCGCCGATGTCGCCATCCCGGACAACGGCGCGGCGGTCACCTCGTCGGTCACCTCCACCAAGACGGGCGCCGCGCCCAGCAACCTCCAGGTCGGCGTGGACATCGTCCACACCTGGCGCGGCGACCTGGTCGTCGACCTGCTCGCCCCGGACGGCACGGCGTACCCCCTGAAGGGCTCCAGCTCGTCGGACTCCGCGGACAACGTCAAGGAGACGTACACGGTCAACGCGTCCTCCGAGACGGCGAACGGTGTCTGGAAGCTCAGGGTCCAGGACGTGGCCCGGCAGGACACCGGCCACATCAGCGGCTTCAAGGTGACGTTCCCGTAAGACACCGGAAGCACCGGACAGCCCTGCGGGAGCGGAGGACCGTTCCCGCAGGGCTGTCCGCTGTGCCGAAGGCGTCAGCGCATCAGCACGCCCGCGCCCTCCCCCGTCGCTCCGGTCGGCAGCGCCACCAGGCCCAGGTCCGCGCTGTGCGGCAGCAGGCGGTGGGACGGCAGTATCCGGACCGTGTAGCCGAAGGGGCCCGTGCGGTCGAGGGTCAGGGGGCCCTCGTACATCCAGCGGCCCTCCAGGTCCGGGCCGCCCGCCGGCTTCAGCGGGAAGGTCTGGGCGTCGCCGATCGCGTCGTCCGGGTCGACCCGGCCCGCGACCGCCTGCACCTCCACGTCGTCCGGACCGAGCCGGCCCAGGGCGACGCGTACCCGCAGGCCGAGCGTCGAGCCGAGCTCCGCGGTGCCGTTGACGGCGGTGGCCGCCACGGCTTCGACGTGGTCGACCGCGACCTGCGGCCACGCGGCGCGCACCCGCGCCTTCCACGCCGCCAGTTCGCGGGCCGCCTCCGGGGTCAGCGCCCGGTGCGCCTCGGCGGCCGGGGCGTACAGCCGCTCGACGTACTCCCGCACCATGCGCCCCGCCAGCACCTTCGGACCGAGTGTGGCCAGGGTCTGGCGGACCATCTCGATCCAGCGGCCGGGCAGCCCGTCCGGGCCCCGGTCGTAGAAGCGCGGCGCGACGCGCTGCTCGATCAGCTCGTACAGCGCGTTGGCCTCCAGGTCGTCGCGCCGGTCCACGTCGGTCACCACGCCGTCTGCGGTCGGGATGGCCCAGCCGAAGTCCGGCTCGAACCACTCGTCCCACCAGCCGTCGAGCACCGACAGGTTGAGGCAGCCGTTGAGCGCGGCCTTCATCCCGCTGGTGCCGCACGCCTCCAGCGGGCGCAGCGGGTTGTTCAGCCAGACGTCGCAGCCCGGGTAGAGCTTCTTCGCCATGCCCATGCCGTAGTCGGGCAGGAAGACGATCCGGTGGCGCACGCGCGGGTCGTCCGCGAACCGCACCAGCTCCTGCACCAGCCGCTTCCCGCCGTCGTCCGCCGGATGCGCCTTGCCCGCCACCACGATCTGCACCGGCCGCTGGGGGTGCAGCAGCATGTGCATCAGCCGGTCGCGGTCGCGCAGCATCAGGGTGAGCCGTTTGTACGAGGGGACGCGCCGCGCGAAGCCGATGGTCAGGACGTCCGGGTCCAGCGCGGCGTCGGTCCACCCGAGCTCCGCGTCCACCGCGCCGCGCTGGCGCCACGAGGCGCGCAGCCGCTCCCGCACCTCCTGGACCAGCTGCCGGCGCAGGGTGCGCCGCAGGTCCCAGATCTCGGCGTCCGCGATGTCGCCGACGGCGTCCCACCGCTGCGCCCCGTCGCCGGAACCGCCGGAGCCGGCCGGCCGGGCGCCCCCGCCACGGCCCCCGCCGGTCTGCCGCGCCCCCAGGCGCATGACTTCCGGGGCGACCCAGGTGGGTGCGTGCACCCCGTTGGTGACGGAGGTGATCGGCACCTCCTGGGGATCGAATCCCGGCCACAGACCGGAGAACATCCGGCGGCTGACCGCGCCGTGGAGGGTGGAGACGCCGTTGGCGCGCTGGGCGAGCCGCAGGCCCATCACGGCCATGTTGAAGAGGTTCGGCTCGCCGCCGGGGTACGTCTCCATGCCGAGCTGGAGAACGCGCCCGACGTCGACGCCCGGCAGCTCGCCCGCGTCCCCGAAGTGGTGCGCGACGAGCTCGCGGTCGAAGCGGTCGATGCCGGCCGGCACGGGCGTGTGCGTCGTGAAGACGGTCCCGGCCCGTACCGCCTCCAGGGCGGCGTCGAACTCCACCCCTTCGCCCGCCAGTTCGCGGATCCGCTCCAGGCCGAGGAAGCCGGCGTGTCCTTCGTTGGTGTGGAACACCTCGGGGGTGGGATGGCCGGTCAGGCGGCAGTACGAGCGGACCGCCCGTACCCCGCCGATGCCGAGGAGCATCTCCTGGAGCAGCCGGTGCTCGCTGCCGCCGCCGTAGAGCCGGTCGGTGACCTCGCGCTCCCCCGCCGCGTTCTCCTCGACGTCCGAGTCGAGCATCAGCAGCGGTACGCGCCCGACCTGCGCCTGCCAGATGTGGGCCCGCAGCGCCCGCCCGCCGGGCAGCGTGAGCGCGACCTGGCTGGGGGTGCCGTCGGCCTCCCGGAGCAGGGACACGGGCAGCTCGTTCGGGTCGAGCAGCGGGTACTGCTCCTGCTGCCAGCCGTCCCGGGACAGGCTCTGCCGGAAGTATCCGTGCCGGTAGAGCAGCCCGACCCCGATGAGCGGTACACCCAGGTCGCTGGCTGCCTTCAGGTGGTCACCGGCGAGGATGCCGAGGCCGCCCGAGTACTGCGGGAGGGCCGCCGTGACCCCGAATTCGGGGGAGAAGTAGGCGACGGCGGCCGGCAGCTGCGGCGTGGGGGACTGCGACTGGTACCAGCGCGGACCGTGCAGGTACGCGTCCAGGTCGTCGGCGGCGGCGGTCAGTCCGGTCAGGAAATCCTGGTCCTCGGCCAGCTGCGCCAGCCTTCCGGCAGGCACGGCCCCGAGCAGCCGTACGGGATCACCCCCAGAGGCCGCCCAGCCTTCGGGGTCCACGGCCTGGAACAGCTCGCGGGTCTCGGTGTGCCACGACCACCGCAGATTGCGGGCCAGGTCGCTCAGGGGTCGGAGGGGTTCGGGAAGAACGGGGCGCACGGTGAATCGACGAATGGCCTTCACGTGTTCCACCTTCGCAGGGGACGTACGAACCGGGTCGGACGCACGACGGTGTGTGTCCGGCCTTTCCCTCCAGAAGGTAGTGCCACTCCACCCCCCTCAGCCACGGCGCACGGCGGGCGTGGAGGATCAGTGCAGGGCGTGCACCGGCACGTCGTAGGGCGAGCCGAGGTTGACCGTGGCCGGGTCGGAGGCCCCGGCGGCCGCGTACCCGGCGGAGATGGCCGCCCGTTCGTGCGCCGGGATCACCTCGTCAATGTCCGTGAAACCACCGGGCGCCCGTTGGTGCGCCGGACTGATGACGGCCTCGGGGCCGAGCTGCCGGTTGGCCCGCTGGAGTGCGGTCATCGCGGGCCCGCGCTCCCTCTCGTACGCCGCCGGCGCCTCGGCCGGGTCGGCGTGCAGCGCCAGGGCGTGGGCGAGGGCGCGGGCGTCGACGACGGACTGGGTCGCGCCGTTCGACCCGACCGGGTACATGGCGTGGGCTGCGTCGCCGATCAGCGTCGTACGGCCGTGGCTCCAGCGTTCCAGGGGTTCGATGTCGACCATGGCGTATTCGAACGCGCTGTCGGAGGCCCGCAGCACCTCGGGGACGCTGACGCCGTCGAACTCCCAGCCTTCGTAGTGGTGGAGGAACCTGGTCGGCGGGACCGGTCTGTTCCAGTCACCGCGCGCGGTGTCGCCGATGGAGTCCGCGGGTCTCACCGGGGCCCGGTCGACCAGCACTTCACCGGTGCCGGCGGCCGGTCCGGCCAGCGGGTACACCACGGCCTTCTGCCGGTCGGAGCCCGCGACGAACATGAAGGGCCGGACCCGCTCGGCGGGCATCCGCGAGACGCCGCGCCATACGAACAGGCCGTTCCACGCCGGCGCGCCGGCGCCGGCCGTGCCTCTTCGCCGTGCGCCCTGCGCGTCGTGGTGCCGATGTGACGCGCACAGAAGATCTTGAGGATACGCGGCACGCCGGCGCGGGAGACGGCGGAGGCCATGGCCGGTTCCGCCCCTTCCTGTGGTCGTGCGGTGCTTCGCACCGCACGGAGCCGGCGGAGAGGTCCGGGCCAATTCCTGTGTCTGACAACCGGGTTGAGGAGGAGAACACAGCACATGGCACGACCGTGGGACAACGGCGTCGCGGAGGAGGCCGAGACCGTCGGCGTACGGGGGCCCGACGACCGGGACGAGGGCTCCTCCACCTGGGACACGCGGCTCGACCGGTCGCTCCCCGCGCGGGAACCGCGCCCACCTGGACCAGGGGTGACGGAGCGACAGGGGCCCTGTCCGGGGCGAGGCCGCGGGCGCGGTCCCCGGCCCGCCGGACCGCCCGCTCCAGGCGGCCCGCTGACCCGAACGGCACAACGCGCACCCGGCAGAAGGGCGGTCCCGCCCGAACAGAAGGGGCCGTTTCCCGTCCGCGCTGTTACAGAGCCGCGTTACGCGGCAGTAGTTAACAAAGCGCCGGATTGCGCACCCGAGGTACGAGGGAAGGCTCCTCCGGTACGCACGCCCGCGCGCCCCAAGTCGGTCCACCCGAGTGAACGTGGACAGGAGCGGTGATGCCCGCACCCCGTCAGTCGCCAACGGAGCGGCTAAAAAGGACAGACCCCAAGAAAGCCCCCGACCGCGAGCCGCGCCCGTCCGCGGCCGCACAGCCACCAGGTGAGCCAATGATCGGTCGCATTCCTGTCCTGGACGTACGTCCCGCCGTCGACTGCGGCAGAAGGCCCGCCAAGGCGGTGGCCGGTGAGACCTTCGAAGTCACCGCCACCGTCTTCCGCGAGGGCCACGACGCCGTCGCCGCCAACGTCGTCCTGCGTGACCCGGCGGGCCGGGAGGGCCCCTGGACCCCGATGCGCGAGTTCGCGCCGGGGACCGACCGGTGGGGCGCGCGCGTGACGCCCGTCGCCGAAGGGCAGTGGACGTACGCCGTGGAGGCCTGGTCCGATCCCGTGACCACCTGGCGCCACAACGCCCGGATCAAGATCCCGGCCGGCCAGGACACCGAGCTCGTCCTCGCGGAGGGCGCGGAACTGTACGAGCGCGCCGCGTCCGGGGTGCCCAAGAAGGACGGGCGCGAGGCCGTCCTGGCCGCCGTCGACGCGCTGCGCGACACCACGCTCCCCCCCTCGGTCCGGCTCGCCGCCGCGCTCGGGCCCGAGGCGGACGCGGCGCTCGCCCGCCACCCGCTGCGCGAGCTGGTCACGTCCTCGCCCCGGATGCCGCTGCTCGTCGAACGCGAGCGCGCCCTCTTCGGCTCCTGGTACGAGTTCTTCCCGCGCTCCGAGGGCGCCCGTACCGACACGGAGGGCAAGCAGGTCAGCGGCACGTTCAGGACGGCCGCCGAACGGCTGCCCGCCGTCGCCGCGATGGGCTTCGACGTGGTCTACCTGCCGCCCGTCCACCCGATCGGCACCACCCACCGCAAGGGCCCCAACAACACCCTGTCGGCGTCCGCCACTGACGTCGGCGTGCCCTGGGCGATCGGCTCGGCCGACGGCGGCCACGACGCGATCCACCCCGACCTCGGCACGTTCGAGGACTTCGACGACTTCGTCGCCCGCGCCCGGGACCTGCGCATGGAGATCGCGCTGGACTTCGCGCTCCAGTGCTCACCCGACCACCCCTGGGTCACCGAGCACCCCGAGTGGTTCCACCACCGCGCCGACGGCTCGATCGCGTACGCCGAGAACCCGCCGAAGAAGTACCAGGACATCTACCCGATCGCGTTCGACGCCGACATGCCGGGGCTGGTCCGCGAGACGCTGCGGGTGCTGCGGCTGTGGATGAGCCACGGCGTGCGGATCTTCCGCGTCGACAATCCGCACACCAAGCCGGTGGTCTTCTGGGAGAAGGTCATCGCGGACATCAACCGCACCGACCCCGACGTGATCTTCCTGGCCGAGGCCTTCACCCGCCCCGCGATGATGCACACCCTCGGCGCGATCGGCTTCCAGCAGTCGTACACGTACTTCACCTGGCGCAACACCAAGCAGGAGCTGACCGAGTACCTCACGGAGCTGACCGGCGACGCCGCCGCGTACATGCGCCCCAACTTCTTCGTGAACACCCCGGACATCCTGCACGCCTACCTCCAGCACGGCGGCCGTCCGGCCTTCGAGGTGCGGGCGGTGCTCGCCGCCACGCTGGCGCCCACGTGGGGCGTGTACGCGGGCTTCGAGCTGTGCGAGGGCACACCGGCCCGGGAGGGCGGCGAGGAGTACCTGGACTCGGAGAAGTACCAGCTGAGGCCGCGCGACTGGGAGGCCGCGGAGCGCGAGGGCCGCACCATCGCCCCGCTGATCACCACCCTCAACCGGGTGCGCCGCCGTCACCCCGCCCTTCAGCAACTGCGCGACCTGCACTTCCACCACGCCGACAACGACGCGGTCCTCGTCTACTCGAAGCGTTCGGGTTCGAACACCGTTGTGGTGGTCGTCAACCTCGACCCGCACCACACCCAGGAAGCCACGGTGTCGTTGGACATGCCGGAACTCGGCCTCGAATGGTCCGGTTCCGTCCCGGTGCGCGACGAGCTCACCGGCGAGACCTATCACTGGGGCAGGGCCAACTATGTGCGCCTCGAGCCGGGCCGTACGCCCGCGCACGTCCTCGTTCTGCGACCGTCCCCGCCGATCGGAGGGTCACCCACATCATGATCGTCAATGAGCCCGTCCACGACACCTTCGAGGACACGCCCGCCAAGGACCGCGACCCCGAGTGGTTCAAGCGCGCCGTGTTCTACGAGGTGCTCGTCCGTTCCTTCCAGGACAGCAATGGAGACGGCGTAGGTGACCTCAAGGGCATCACCGCCAAGCTGGACTACCTCCAGTGGCTGGGGGTCGACTGCCTCTGGCTGCCGCCGTTCTTCAAGTCCCCGCTGCGCGACGGCGGTTACGACGTGTCGGACTACACGTCCGTGCTCCCCGAGTTCGGCGACCTCGCCGACTTCGTGGAATTCGTCGACGCCGCGCACCAGCGCGGCATGCGCGTGATCATCGACTTCGTCATGAACCACACCAGCGACCAGCACCCGTGGTTCCAGGAGTCCCGTTCCGATCCGGACGGGCCCTACGGCGACTACTACGTCTGGGCCGACGACGACAAGCAGTACCAGGACGCCCGGATCATCTTCGTCGACACGGAGACCTCCAACTGGACCTTCGACCCGGTCCGCAAGCAGTACTTCTGGCACCGCTTCTTCTCCCACCAGCCGGACCTCAACTATGAGAACCCGGCCGTGCAGGAGGAGATGATCTCCGCCCTGCGCTTCTGGCTCGACCTCGGCATCGACGGCTTCCGCCTCGACGCCGTTCCCTACCTCTACCAGGAGGAGGGCACGAACTGCGAGAACCTGCCCCGCACCCACGAGTTCCTGAAGCGGGTCCGCAAGGAGATCGACGCGTCCTACCCGGACACCGTGATCCTCGCCGAGGCCAACCAGTGGCCGGAAGACGTCGTCGACTACTTCGGCGACTACAAGGCCGGCGGCGACGAGTGCCACATGGCGTTCCACTTCCCCGTGATGCCGCGCATCTTCATGGCCGTACGCCGCGAATCGCGCTACCCGGTCTCGGAAGTCCTGGCCAAGACCCCGGCCATCCCGTCCAACTGCCAGTGGGGCATCTTCCTGCGCAACCACGACGAGCTGACCCTCGAAATGGTCACGGACGAAGAACGCGACTACATGTACGCGGAGTACGCCAAGGACCCGCGGATGCGCGCCAACATCGGCATCCGGCGGCGGCTGGCCCCGCTCCTCGACAACGACCGCAACCAGATCGAGCTGTTCACGGCCCTGCTCCTCTCCCTGCCCGGCTCGCCGATCCTGTACTACGGCGACGAGATCGGGATGGGCGACAACATCTGGCTGGGCGACCGGGACGCCGTACGCACCCCCATGCAGTGGACGCCCGACCGCAACGCCGGCTTCTCGTCCTGCGACCCGGGACGCCTCTTCCTCCCCACGATCATGGACCCGGTCTACGGATATCAGGTCACCAACGTCGAGGCGGCGATGACCTCGCCCTCCTCGCTGCTGCACTGGACGCGGCGGATGATCGAGATCCGCAAGCAGAACCCGGCGTTCGGCCTCGGCTCGTACACCGAGCTGCCGTCGACCAACCCCGCGGTGATCGCGTTCCTGCGCGAGTACAAGGACGACCTGGTGCTGTGCGTTCACAACTTCTCGCGGTTCCCGCAGCCGACGGAACTGGATCTTCGGACCTTCAACGGGCGGCATCCGGTCGAGCTGATCGGCGGGGTGCGTTTTCCCGCCATCGGCGAATGGCCGTATCTGCTGACCCTCGCAGGTCACGGCTTCTACTGGTTCCGGCTGCGCAAGGACGCGTCGCCGCTGCCGGCCAAGCGCGCCTGAAGTCCCGTCCGGGGCGGGGCGGTTTCCACTGCCTCGCCCTGGGCACTCTCCCCCTCGTATCGGGTCCGTACGGACGATCCCCGACCCGACACTCCCCGCGTTTCGACTGCGGGGAGAACCCCACGCACCGCCCGGACAGCTACGGTCGCAATCCGGGACACTCTGCGCATCCTGTGGTGTGCCCGGGGAAAGGACGCGATGCCATGTCGGAGGCTGCATCCACCCGGAGTACGGCCGCCCGCCGCGCCACTCCTCCAGCCCCACCCCCGGCGCTGCTCCCCTCGCTGGCGCCGCTGCTCCATGAATGGCTGCCCAGGCAGCGGTGGTTCGCGGGCAAAGGGCGCCCGGTCACCGGGTTCTCGCTGGTCGCTGCCACGGAGTTGCTGCCCGCCCAGGGCGGTCCCGGTCTGCTGCACCTGCTCGTGAGCGTCCAGCAGCCCGTCGCGGCGTCACCCGGTCCACCGGCACCGCCGGTCGCCGACTGCTACCAACTGCTGCTCGGTGTACGGCCCGCGCTGCCGCCGCGTCTCGCGCCGGCCCTCGTCGGGCACGTCCAGGAGGGGCCGCTGGCCGGACTCACCGTCTACGACGCTCTCCTGGACCCGCACCTGGCCGGTCTGCTCCTCGAACGGCTGCGTACCGCCGGTGCGCCGGGAGCGCTGCGCTTCGACCGCGACCCGTCGGCCGTCATCCCGCCCGGGCTCATCCCCAGGCCACTCGGCGCCGAGCAGTCCAACTCCTCGCTGGTCTATGGAGATTCGTTTATCCTCAAGGTGTTCCGCCGGGTCAGTCCCGGCTCGAACCCCGATCTGGAGCTGCCGCTCGCGCTCGCCCGCAAGGGCTGCGAGCGGGTGCCGGCGCCGGTCGCCTGGTACGAGGCCGCCAACGCCGACAACCCGTACGAGCCGTACACCCTCGGGGTCCTGCAGCCCTTCCTGCGCGGCTCCGAGGACGGCTGGCAGCGCGCGTTGCGGTCCCTCGCCACCGGCGAGGACTTCACCGCCGACGCGCAGGCGCTGGGACGGGCCACCGCCGAGGTGCACACCGCGCTCGCCGGCGCCCTGCCGACGACGACCCTGCGCAGGCAGCAGACGGAGCTGCTGGCGGCGGCGATGACCGAGCGGCTCGACGCGGCGGCGCAGGCGGTGCCCGCGCTGGTCCCGTACGTCCCCGCGCTGCGCACCGCGTTCGACGCCTTCGCGGCGCTGGGACGGTCGGGGCGGGCGTGGCCGGCCCAGCGCGTCCACGGCGACCTGCACCTGGGCCAGACGCTGCGCGCACCGGACGGCGAGTGGTCGGTGATCGACTTCGAGGGCGAGCCGTCGCGCCCGCTCGCGGAGCGGCGGCGCCCGCAGCCGGTCGTGCGTGACGTGGCGGGCATGCTGCGGTCCTTCGACTACGCGGCCCGCTCCCACCAGCCGTGGGACGCGGACTGGGCGACGCGGTGCCGGGAGGCGTTCTGCACCGGGTACGCGAAGTCGTCGGGGGCCGATCCGCGCGACGAGCCGGAGCTGCTCCGGGCGTACGAGACGGACAAGGCGGTCTACGAGGTCCTCTACGAGGCAAGGCACCGCCCGGACTGGCTCCCGGTCCCCCTGGCGGCCGTCCAGCGCCTGGCCTCGGCGACCCCGGAGGCCCGCGCCGCCCGCCACCGGCCGGAGACCACCCCGCACCGCCCCACCGGCCCGCTCCCGGGCACGGCCAGGCACAGCGGCCCCACCCGGCCCCCGGGGACGCCCCCGCACAGTGGCCCCGCCCCGTCCTCGGACACCGTCGGCCACCGCGCGCCCGAACCGCCCCCGGACACCGACCGCACCCCGGGAGCGACGCCATGACCCACCGCACCCCCGGGGCGGCGGATCTCCTCCTTCCCCGCCCCGCTCCTTCCCGAAGGCCCCGACCGCCGGCCGGGGCCGAAAGCGCGGCGCGCCCGGCGCCGGTCCGGCGCGCCCGGTGCCGGCGGTTTCGGTGCGCGGCGCGCCCGCCGTGCCCCCGCGCCTTCGTGAAGCGCCCTTCGACCACCCTCCCCCCGTTCACCGAACCCGACCGGATCCTCCCGAGGAGGCCGCACCCGTGACCCCCCGTCCACCGTCCCGCAAGCCCGCCGACACCCCGAACGTGTCCGACGCGCCCGCGCTGCCCGGCGTGCCCACCCTGCCCGACGCGCCCGTGCTGCCCGACGCCGTACAGCCCGACGCCGCGCAGCCCGTGCCGCCCCGGAAGCGCGCCAGGCCCGCGAGGGCCCCGAAGCAGGCCGAGGCCACCGAGCCGCCGCAGACCCCGCAGCCCTTGAAGGCCGCCGAGACCCCGCAGCCGCGCAAGCCCGCCCGGGCCGCCAAGACGGTGAAGCCGGCCAAGACGGCCAAGAGCGCCAAGGCCGCCAAGGCACCGCAGGCCCCGGAGCCCGCGGCCGCCGCCGGGCCGCCCGACTCCGCGCCCAAGGCCGCGCAGGACGCCGAGGCCGGCCGCGGCGCCCGCGGGCGTGCGAAGCCGGAGACCACCGCGGCGCCCGCGGCGAAGCCGGCCAGGGCCACCAGGTCGCGCCGGGCCCCGCAGCCCGGCGCCACGGACGGGCCGCCCGACTCCGCGGCCGAGACGGCGCAGGACGCCGAGGCCGCCGCGCGCACGAAACCGCGGCCCGGTCCCCTCGCGCTCGACGACACCGAGCGGGCCCGGCTGCTCGCCGGGGACCACCACGACCCGCACGGCGTCCTCGGCGCCCACCCGCTCCAGGGCGAAGCCACCGGCGTCGTCCTGCGCGCGCTGCGGCCCTGCGCCCGGGCCGTGACCGTGCTCGCCGCCGGTCACCGCACCCCGCTGCACGACGACGGCGACGGGTTCTTCTCCGGCGTACTGCCGCTGGACGCCGTACCGCCGGAGTACACCCTCCTCGTCACCTACGACGACAACGAGCTGGAGGTGCAGGACCCGTACCGCTTCCTGCCCGCCCTCGGCGAGCTCGACCTGTACCTGATCGGCGAGGGCCGCCACGAGGAGCTGTGGCGGGCGCTCGGCGCGCAGCCGACGGTCCACCAGGGGGTGGCCGGTACCCGCTTCACCGTCTGGGCGCCGAACGCCCGGGGCGTACGGGTCGTGGGCGACTTCAACTTCTGGGACGGCATCGGGTTCCCGATGCGCTCCCTGGGCTCGTCCGGCGTCTGGGAGCTGTTCGTGCCCGGCGTCGGCGAGGGCGCGCTCTACAAGTTCGAGATCATGCGCCCCGACGGCAGCCGTACGATGCGCGCCGACCCGATGGCACGCCGCACCGAGGTCCCGCCCGCCAACGCGTCGATCGTGACGGCCTCGCACCACGTCTGGAACGACCAGGAATGGATGGCCCACCGCGCCGACCGGCCGGTGCACGAGGCGCCGTTCTCGGTCTACGAGGTCCATCTCGCGTCCTGGCGGCCCGGCCTGTCGTACCGCGAACTGGCCGAGCAGCTCCCCGCGTACGTGTCCGACCTCGGCTTCACCCACGTCGAGCTGATGCCGGTCGCCGAGCACCCCTTCGGCGGATCGTGGGGCTACCAGGTCACCGGCCTGTACGCGCCGACGGCCCGCATGGGCACGCCCGACGACTTCCGCTACCTGGTCGACGCGCTGCACCGGGCCGGCATCGGCGTCATCATGGACTGGGTCCCGGCCCACTTCCCGAAGGACGACTGGGCGCTGGCGCGGTTCGACGGGCCCCACCTGTACGAGCACGAGGACTGGCGGCGCGCCGAGCACCCCGACTGGGGCACGCTCGAATTCGACTACGGGCGCCCCGAGGTGCGCAACTTCCTGGTCGCCAACGCCACGTACTGGTGCGAGGAGTTCCACATCGACGGCCTGCGCGTCGACGCGGTCGCCTCGATGCTCTACCTCGACTACTCGCGCGAGGAGGGCCAGTGGGCGCCGAACGAGTTCGGCGGCCGCGACAACCCGGACGCCGTCGCCTTCCTCCAGGAGATGAACGCGACCGTCTACCGCCGCAACCCCGGCGTCGTGACGATCGCCGAGGAGTCCACCGCCTGGGAGGGCGTCACCCGCCCCACCGACAGCGGCGGCCTCGGCTTCGGCCTGAAGTGGAACATGGGGTGGATGCACGACTCGCTGGTGTACATCAGCAAGGAGCCGGTGCACCGCAAGTACCACCACAACGAGATGACGTTCTCGATGGTGTACGCGTACAGCGAGAACTACGTCCTTCCCATCTCCCACGACGAGGTGGTGCACGGCAAGCAGTCCCTGGTGAGCAAGATGCCGGGCGACTGGTGGCAGCAGCGCGCCAACCACCGCGCGTACCTCGCCTACATGTGGGCGCACCCCGGCAAGCAGCTCCTCTTCATGGGGCAGGAGTTCGCGCAGGGGGCGGAGTGGTCGGAGGGGCACGGCCCCGACTGGTGGCTGCTGGACCCGTCGTACTCGGCGGAGCCGGACCACCGCGGCGTGCGTGACCTGGTCCGCGACCTGAACCAGGTCTACACCGCCACGCCGGCCCTGTGGGAGCTGGACACCGTCCCCGACGGCTTCGCGTGGGTGGCGGGCGACGCCGCCGAGGACAACGTCTTCGCGTTCCTCCGCTTCGACGCGCGGAGCGGTCCGCTGCTGGCCGTGTCCAACTTCTCGCCGGTCGTACGGCACGAGTACCGGCTCGGCGTCCCGGACCTCATCCCGGCCTGGACGGAGGTCCTGAACACGGACGAGGCCCGGTACGGCGGCAGCGACGTACGCAACACGGAGCCGGTCAAGCCCGAACCGGCCGGGGCGCACGGGCACCGGTCGAGTCTGCAGCTGACGCTGCCGCCGCTGGCGACGGTGTGGTTCAAGCCGGCCTGACGTCGTTCACGACGCGCGCGCGAGCCCTTCCCGGAGACATGCGGGGAGGGCTCCCGTGTGGACGACGGCGAGGTGCTGCGTGGCCCGGGTCAGGGCCACGTACAGGTCGTTGGCGCCGCGCGGCGACCCGGCGAGGATCCGTCCGGGCTCGACGACGACCACCGTGTCGAACTCCAGGCCCTTCGCCTGCCGCGGGTCGAGGAGCACGACGGACCGGGTGAGGTCGGGCGCGGCGCCGTGCGCGGCGCCGGGGAGGGCGACGGCCAGCGCCCCGTGCAGCTCGCGGGGGGCGACGACGGCCAGCCGTCCCTCCCGCGGCGCCTCGTCCGCGACCGTTTCGGCGACGGCACGGGCGAGGGCGTCCGGCTCGGTGGCGCGCGCCCGGGGGCGTACACCGGTGGAGCGGACGGAGCCCGGCGGCTCGAAGGCCGGGTCCTGGGCCCGCCGCACACCGGCCGCGACCTCCATGATCTCGGCGGGGGTGCGGTAGTTGACCCCGAGCCGGGTGTGGGCCCAGCGGTCGCCGACGTACGGGCCGAGGATCTGCTGCCAGGAGTCGCAGCCCGCCGCGTCCCCGGTCTGGGCGGGGTCGCCGACCAGGGTCATCGAGCGCGTCGGGGAGCGCCGCATCAGCAGCCGCCAGGCCATCGCGGACAGCTCCTGCGCCTCGTCGACGATGATGTGGCCGAAGGCCCAGGTGCGGTCGGCGGCGGCGCGTTCGGCGGTGCTGCGGTGGTCGGCCTCCTCGTGGCGCTCGGCCATCCGCTCGGCGTCGACGATGTCGTGGGCGCCCAGGACCTCGGACGCGTCCTCGTCGACGTCCTCCTTGTCCTCGAACTCGTAGGTGCGGGAGGCGTACGCCATGTCCAGCACGCCCTGGGCGTAGGCGATGCGCTGCTGCCGCTCGGCCTCCTCGGCCGCCCGCGCGGCCGAGTCGTCCTCGCCGAGCAGTTCGGCGGCCTCGTCGAGGAGCGGTACGTCGGCGGGCGTCCACGCGCCGCCGTCGCGCCGGATCAGCCGGGCGTCGGCGTCGGGGAGGTGAACGGGGCCGGCGAGGAAGTCGGCGACCAGCTGCTGCGGGGTGAGCGGTGGCCACAGCGCGTCGATGGCCTCGTGCACCTCACCGCTGAGCGCGACGGCCTTGCCGAGCTGGGCGATGTCGTCGGGCCCGAGGAAGTTGGGGCCGCCGTACGGGTCGTAGCCGATCCGGTCGGCGAGCTGCGCGGTGAGCGCGTCGATGATCCGGAAGGCGAAGTGCGGGCGGGCGAGGTTGTGCGGCAGCCCGGTCTGGCGGGCGGCGGCCCGGGCGTCCTCCGCCATCGCCCGGTCCAGCAGCAGCGTGCCGTCGTCGTGCTCGATCTCGACGGCCGGGTCGGGCACGGTCTGCCGGTCCCGTACGAAGCGGGCGAGGGCGTCCGCCATGGCGGCCCGGCCCTTGGCCTCGGCCGCCCCGGCGGTGTCGGTTCCGGTGGCGGTGACGCCCGGGAAGAGCTCGCCCACGGTCGCCAGCAGTACTCCGGTCTCGCCGAGCGAGGGCAGCACTTCGCCGATGTAGGAGAGGAAGGCCGGGTTGGGCCCGACGATCAGCACACCGCGGCGGGCGAGCAGGTCCCGGTAGGCGTACAGCAGGTACGCCGCGCGGTGCAGCGCGACGACGGTCTTGCCGGTGCCGGGGCCGCCCTCGACGACGAGGACGCCCTGGTGGGACGCGCGGATGATGCGGTCCTGCCCGGCCTGGATGGTCCGCACGATGTCGTGCATCCGCCCCGAGCGCGCCGCGTCCAGCGCGGCGAGCAGCACGGTGTCCGCGGCGGAGCCCTCGTGGCCGGTGCGGGTGGTGTCCGTGAGGTCCAGGATCTCGTCGTGCAGCGCGGTGACGGTGCGGCCCTCGGTGGTGATGTGGCGCCGGCGGCGCAGTCCCATCGGGGAATGCCCGGTCGCGAGATAGAAGGGACGGGCGATCTCGGCCCGCCAGTCGACGACGAGAGGCGTGCGCTCCGCGTCGTTCTGCCGGATTCCGATACGGCCCATGTGGTACTGGCGCCCGTCCTGGAAGTCGAGCCGCCCGAAACAGAGTCCGCTCTCCTCGGCATTGAATGCGGCGAGCAGCCCGGACTGCTCGGCCACCAGCACATCGCGCTCAAGTTTCGCCTGATGACCCGTTTCCACCTGCGTCAATGCCGACTCGACGGTGGCCTCGGCCTCTTCGCGCAGGTCATCGAGGCGCGCGTAGAGCCCGGTGATGAATTCCTGCTCCTTCTGAAATTCCTCGGTTGACAATTGAGCTCCCAACAAGCTAAGCTGTGTTCATACGGCACCTCTGTGACCCATTCCGAACAAGGTCGCAGAAACGTCCAATATACGCAGCGAAATACCCCGGGTGTCAATTCCCCGGGGTATTTCTTTTGCCTGCGGAAGCCCGGGGCCCGCCGGGCCCGGTCACCTGTCCGCGTCCGCCAGTTCCTGGAGGAGCTTCCGCTTGGGGCGGGCGCCGACCATCTGCCGCACGGGTCCGCCGTCGCGGAAGACGATGAGCGTCGGCGTCGACAGCACGCCGTACCGGATCGTCGTCCCGGCAGCGCGGCGCCGGCTTCGAGCTCGGCGCGGGCGAGCTGGGCGCCCACCTGGGTGCGTACGGCCCGCAACCGGCCGATCAGCTCGTCGAGTTCGGACAGCTTGCGCCGGTACCCGTCCAGCGAGGCCGGACAGGAGTCCCCCGCCGGATGGCCCGCCCGCAGGCAGTCCACGAAGGGGCGGGTCTCCTCCAGGTCGAACCCGAAGTCCTGAAGGGTCCTGATCTGCTGGAGGAGCCGCAGGTCCTCCTCGCCGTACGTGCGGTAGCCGTTGACCGCGCGCCGGGCGGGGAGGAGGACGCGGGACTCGTACCGGGCGGGGAGGAGGACGCGGGACTCGTAGTAGCGCGGCGCCCGGGTGGTCGTCCCCGCCCGCTCCGCCGGCTCGCCGATTCGCATGCCCCGACGGTAATCCTTGACGTCGGCGTCAAGGCGAGGGAGTCACGGCAGGGAGGGGACCGGGGCTCAGCCCTTGAGCCCGAGCACCTCGATCGTGCTCGCCCAGTCGTCCGCGCCGTGCCCCTCGGCGATCGCACGGTCGGCGACGGCCTTGATCGCCTCCAGGTGGCCCGTGTCGAGGCCGCGCTCCCGCGACATGTGCAGGAGGTGGTCGACGCTCGCGGCCATCATGCCCAGGTTGGCCTGCTCGCCGTCGTAGTCGCCCGTGTCGATCGCGGTCGCCATGCCGGCCGCGATCGACGGCAGGATCGCGACGATGGAGTTCAGGTACGGGGCGAGGGCCGTGGCGGCGACCTTGTCCTCCCGGGCCAGGGCGAAGGCGTGCACCAGGCCCGACATGCTTCCGTAGAAGAAGTCGAGCATCGACAGGTCGTAGACGGCGGCGAGCCCGTGGTCCTCGCCCAGGTAGGCGGCCTGGCCGGCCAGCGCCTTGAGGGCGGTCCCGTACTTCTCGAACGCCGGGCGCTCACCGGCGTAGAGGATCAGCGCCTCCGGTCCGCCGACGAGCGGGGTCGGCACCATCACCGCCCCGTCCAGGTACGCGATGCCGTGCTCGCCCGCCCAGGCCGCCGCCGCGCGGGCCCGCTCCGGGGAGTCCGAGGTGAGGTTGGTCAGGACACGGCCCGCGAGGGCGCCGGCGAGCGGTTCGAGGATCGCCTGCGAGGCGTCGTAGTCGACGACGCAGACGACGGTCAGTCCGCTCGCCCGGACGGCTTCTTCGGCGGTGGCGGCGAGGACCGCACCGCGCGCGACGAGGTCTTCGCCCTTCCCCGCGGAGCGGTTCCAGACGGTGGTGGGGTGGCCTGCGTCCAGGAAGGCGCCGGCGAGTGCGCGGCCCATGGCGCCGAGGCCGATGACGGTCACGGGAGCAAGGCTGTCGGAAGTCATGACCACCATGCTTCGGTGCCGCCGTCCGACCGACAAGTACCGACTTTAAAGTCCGATACTCACCGGAAGGTAAGCATCGAGGTCAGCGGCCGGGGGCAACTGCGTTTGCGCTGCGAGCCGTTGCTCCGACGCTCGGCCGTCCGGCCGGTACGGAAGGAGATTCCGTACCGGCCGGACCGCTCGTCGCGCAGTCGCGTCGTCGCGTCACACGCCCGCCGGCGCCTTCTCGTCGTTGCGCGCCTCCGGTACGTCCGGCACGTCGCCGTGCGCGTCGTCGAGGAGGGTTTTTTCGTCGAACGGCACCAGACCTGCCAGTACCTGGTCGGCCCGCTCCTTGTCGATCTCCTTCGTCCATGTGCCGACCAGCACCGTCGCCACCGCGTTGCCCGCGAAGTTCGTCAGGGCGCGCGCCTCGCTCATGAAGCGGTCGATGCCGACGATCAGGCCGACGCCGTCGACCAGTTCCGGGCGGTGCGACTGGAGGCCGCCGGCCAGGGTGGCCAGTCCGGCCCCGCTGACGCCCGCCGCGCCCTTCGACGCGACGAGGAGGAAGAGGAGGAGCGGGATCTGCTCCCCGACCGACATCGGGTCGCCCATGGCGTCGGCGATGAAGAGCGAGGCCATGGTCATGTAGATCATGGTGCCGTCGAGGTTGAAGGAGTAGCCGGTCGGAACCGTGATGCCGACCACCGGCTTGCTGACGCCCAGGTGTTCCATCTTCGCGATGAGCCGCGGGAGGGCGGACTCGGAGGAGGAGGTGGACAGGATCAGCAGGAACTCACGGCCCAGGTACCTGAAGAACGTGAGGATGTTGAGGCCCGCGACGATGCGCAGCAGCGCGGCGAGCACGATGAAGACGAAGAGGAAACAGGTGACGTAGAAGCCCAGCATCAGTACGGCGAGGCTCTTCAGGGCGTCCAGACCGGCCGAGCCGGTGACGGCCGCGATCGCGCCGAAGGCACCGATCGGCGCCGCCCACATCACCATGCCCAGGATGCGGAAGACGAGCCGCTGGATGTGCTCGACACCGCGCAGAACGGGCCGGCCGGCCGAGCCCATGGCCTGCAGCGCGAAGCCGGCGAGCAGCGCCACCAGAAGGGTCTGGAGGACCTCGCCCGTGGTGAAGGCGGAGATGAACGTGGTCGGGATGATCCCGAGCACGAACTCGACCGTGCCCTTGGCCTCGGCCGCGGCCTGGCCCTGCCCCGCCTCCTTGATCGCGTCGGTCACCGCCAGGCTGTCACCGGGGTGCAGCACGTTGCCGACGAGCAGGCCGATGGCGAGCGCGACCAGCGACATCACCGTGAAGTAGCCGAGCGCGATGCCACCCACCGCGCCGACCTTGGCGGCCTTGCGGACCGAGCCGATGCCCAGCACGATCGTGCAGAAGATGATCGGCGAGATCATCATCTTGATCAGATTGACGAAGCCGGTGCCCAGTGGCTTGAGCCCGACGGCCACACCGGGGGCGGCGAAGCCCACCACGACGCCGAGTACCACGGCGGCTATGACGGCGATATACAGATAGTGCGTACGGTCCCGTCCTGCGGCTGTGCCTGCCACGGGGTCCTCCTCGTATGGTGGTGCGACGCCCACGTCCCGATGGGTCCCGGTGACTATCCACCACCCCTGTGACGCCCGTCACCCTTGCGTGCATTACGTTCACGGGTTTTCGGCCGGGCACACTTGCGGCATGCGCATCCCCCGCCCACGCAGCCTGGCCGGCCAGCTCTTCGCGATGCAGGTCGTGCTGGTGGCGGTGATCGTCGCGGGGTGCGCGGCCTTCGCGTACGTCTCGGACCGGTCGCAGGCCGAGGAGACCGCGCGGCGGCAGGCCTCCGCGACCGCCACCGCCGTCGCGAAGTCGCCCGCGGTGATCGAGGCGGCTCGCTCGGACCACCCGACCGGACTCCTCCAGCCGTACACCGAGGCGCTCCGCAAGGAGGCCGGTGTCACCTTCGTGACGATCATGGCGCCGGACGGTACGCGCTGGACGCACCCGGAGGCGCAGCAGATCGGCAGGACGTACCTGGGGCACACGGGACCGGCCCTGGCGGGCCGCACCTTCGACGAGACGTACGTGGGGGTGCTGGGCCGGTCGGTACGCGTGGTGGCGCCGGTACGGGACACCGGGGCCCGCGGCGGGCGGATCATCGGGCTCGTCAGCGCCGGCATCACCGTCGAGACCATCAGCGCGCAGATGCGGCAGCAGGTGGCGGCGCTGCTCGGCGTGGCGTCGGGGGCGCTGGCCCTCGGCGGAGCCGGTACGTACGTCATCAACGCCCGGCTGCGGCGGCACACGCACGGCATGAACGCCGCCGAACTGAGCCGCATGCACGACTATCACCAGGCCGCGCTGCACGCCGTACGCGAGGGGCTGCTGATGCTGGACGGGCGCCAGCGCATCGCGCTGATCAACGACGGCGGGCGCGAACTGCTCGGCCTCGGACCGGACGCGGTCGGCCGCCCGGTGGCCGAAACCGATCTCCCCGAGCCGCTCACGGCGGCGCTGCTGGCCCCCGGGCCGCGCGTCGACGAGGTGCACCTGACGGCGGACCGGGTGATCGTCGTCAACAGCTCGCCGGTCAGCGGCGGGGAGCAGCGCGGCACGGTCGTCACCCTGCGCGACCACACCGAACTTCAGGCGCTCTCCGGCGAGCTGGACTCGGAGCGGGGGTTCACGCAGGCGCTGCGCTCGCAGGCCCACGAAGCGGCGAACCGGCTGCACACGGTCGTCTCCCTCATCGAACTCGGCCGCGCGGACGAGGCGGTGGAGTTCGCCACGGCGGAACTGGAGCTGGCCCAGGCCCTCACCGACCAGGTCGTCGGCGCGGTCGGCGAGCCGGTGCTCGCGGCGCTGCTGCTAGGCAAGGCGGCGCAGGCGAACGAGCGGGGCGTGGCGCTGGTACTGGACGAGGACAGCCGGATCGACGACGGGCTGCTGCCCGGTACGCTGCCGGCCCGGGACCTGGTGACGATCCTGGGCAACCTGATCGACAACGCGGTGGACGCGGCGCAGGGCAGCGACGGCGCACGGGTCACGGTCACGGCCCGCACCGAGCGGAACGGCAGCGGCAGCGGCAGCGGCAGCGGCAGCGGCAGCGGCAGCGGCAGCGGCAGCGGCAGCGGCGTCGAACTGCTGCTGCGCGTGGCCGACACCGGGCCGGGGGTGGCGCCCGCGTCGGCCGAAGCGGTCTTCGCCCGCGGCTGGTCGACGAAGAGCGCGGGGCGCGGACTGGGGCTGGCGCTGGTGCGCCAGGCGGTGCACCGGGGCGGCGGCACGGTGGCGCTGGCCGGAGCCCGCGGGGGCGGCGCGCAGTTCACGGTACGGCTGCCACTGCGCGTGACGGCGGCGGAAGCGGCAACGGAGGGGACGCGGGTATGACGCGGCAGACCTTTCCCTCCCCCGCCCCTCCTCCTCTCCTCCTTCCTCCCACCGCCCCGCGACCGGAGACGGCTCCATGAACCCGCCGCCCCCCATCCGCGTCCTCGTCGTCGAGGACGACCCCGTCGCCGCCGACGCCCACGCGCTGTACGTCGGCCGCGTGCCCGGTTTCTCCGTGGCCGGGGTCGCCCGTTCCCGGGCGGAGGCGGTGCGGGCGCTCGACCGGGAACCCGTCGGCCTGCTCCTCCTCGACCTCTGCCTGCCCGACGGGCACGGCCTCCAGCTCGTGCGTTCGCTGCGCGGCGCCGGCCACACCGCCGACGTCATCGCCGTCACCTCGGCCCGCGACCTGGCCGTCGTACGCGAAGGCGTGTCCCTCGGCGTCGTCCAGTACGTCCTGAAGCCCTTCACCTTCGCCACCCTGCGCGACCGCCTGGTCCGCTACGCCGAGTTCCGGGCGGCCGCCGGTGAGGCCAGCGGGCAGGACGAGGTGGACCGGGCGCTCGCCGCCCTGCGTGCCCCCCAGCCCGCCACCCTCCCCAAGGGACTCAGCGCCCCGACGCTGGAGGCGGTGACCCGTACCCTGCGCGGCGCACCGGACGGCATCACCGCGACGACGGCCGCCGCCGCGGTCGGGATCTCGCGGATCACCGCCCGCCGCTACCTGGAGCACCTGGTCGCGACGGGCCGCGCCGAGCGCAGTCCGCAGTACGGGCAGATCGGCCGCCCGGAGCTGTACTACCGGTGGACCACCGTGCGCTGAACGCCCGTGCCGGTTCCCTTCCGGCGGGACCGTAGGACGTTCCTACGAGTTGTGATCTTGGGGGAACACACCGTAGTCGCGATGGCCCCGCCCTCCGTACGGTGTGGCCGTGCACCCCACTCCGCCTTTCAACGCCCCCGCCGCGCGCCGCCTGCGCGAAGCCCTGGGAATGGCACCCGGCCACGTCGCCTACGGGCTGCGTGCGCAGTACGGGCTGAACATCGGCCCCGACCTGGTCACCGCCTGGGAACGCGGGCTGCGCGCGCCCGACTCGCAGGAGATCACCGCGCTCGCCGGAGTCCTGTGGTGTTCGGTCGGCGACCTGCTCGCCACCCCCACCACGCTGCGCGAACACCGGATGGCCCGGGGCCTCGGGGTGCCCGACCTGGCACGGCTGGTGGGCCTGGACCAGGACGCGTACCAGCGGATGGAGGACGCGGGGCGGTGGCGCGGCAACGAGCGGCAGTCGGCGGCGCTCGCCGACGCGCTCGGCCTTTCGGCGAAGCAGTTCCTCACGGCGACGGGCCGCGACGAGGACCTGGCGCAGATGCTGCGCAGCGCGGTGACGACGCGCTGGCAGGCGTACGTACGCCCGACGGCGAAGCTGGTCCCGCTGGAGCGGAAGCAGGTGGAGGACGCGCTCCAGCGGCTGCACGCCGACTACCAGTCGCGGATGGTGGCGACGCTGAGCTGGAGCGGCGGCGACTCGGGGGACGGTGCGGCGGGCCGGGACTTCCTGGACGAGATCGTCGGGCGTTTCTGGCAGCTGGTGCGCTGAGGGCCGGGGCGGCCCCGGAAACGGCCGAGCGGCCCCGGCCGGCCACGGGGAGAGCCGGTCGGGACCGCTCGGTACGCGACGGAACGCGCGAAGCGCGCGAGTGGCGCGGTCAGAAGACGGACTCCGCCTCGTACATCCGCTTCTCCGGCACCGTCTTCAGCTCCTCGACGCCCACCGCCAGCGGCACCGTCGTGATCTCGGTGCCGGTCAGCGCCGTCATCTTGCCGAAGTCGCCCCGGTGCACCGCCTCCACCGCGTGCCAGCCGAAGCGGGTCGCGAGGACACGGTCGTACGCCGTCGGGGTGCCGCCGCGCTGGACGTGGCCGAGGATGACCGGCCGGGCCTCCTTGCCGAGCCGCTTCTCCAGCTCGCTCGCGAGCCGGTTGCCGATGCCGGTGAAGCGCTCGTGCCCGAACTGGTCGATGGCGCCCTTCTCGTACGGCATGGAGCCCTCGGCCGGACGCGCGCCTTCCGCGATGCACACGACCGCGAACTTCTTGCCGCGCGCGAAGCGTTCCTCGACCATCTTCACCAGGTCGTCGACCTCGAAGGGGCGCTCGGGCAGGCAGATGCCGTGCGCGCCGCCCGCCATCCCGGACTCCAGCGCGATCCACCCCGCGTGCCGGCCCATGACCTCGACGACCATGACGCGCTGGTGGGACTCGGCGGTGGTCTTCAGACGGTCTATGGCCTCGGTCGCGACACCGACGGCCGTGTCGAAGCCGAAGGTGCGGTCGGTGCCGTTGATGTCGTTGTCGATGGTCTTGGGTACGCCGACGACCGGCATCCCCACGTCCGACAGCATCCGGGACGCGGTGAGCGTGCCCTCGCCGCCGATCGGGATCAGCGCGTCGATGCCGGTGCGCTCCGACAACTCGTGCCAGTTCTCGGCCGCTTCGCGCAGCCGGTTGCGCTCCAGGCGCGCGGAACCGAGGATCGTACCGCCGCGGGAGAGGATGCCGCTGACGGCGTTGAGGTCGAGCGGGCGGTAGTGGCCGTCGAGCAGACCCTTGAAACCGTCCTCGAACCCGATGACCTCGTCGCCGTGACCGGCCACGGCACGGTGCACGACCGACCGGATCACTGCGTTCAGCCCCGGGCAGTCTCCGCCTGCGGTGAGAACTCCGATACGCATCGTGCTGTGTCTCCTGCTCGCTAGTGGTACATGTGAGCCAGAACCCGATTGTTTCACGGCTCGCATGGGCTCCGCGCTTCCGGCTACTCCGGTCACAAGGCCCGGACAGGGCCTCGCCGGGGCGCCGCGCGGCCGTCGTAGAGCCCGTGCGGGGCCTTCGGTCCCGGGCCTCCCAGCCCCCTCGCCCGGCGGGCGCCCTATCCATCCGCACAGGTATTGTCAAGAGGGCAAGACCACCCTAACTGGACGGAGAGCACGCGTGACGCGCAGCGTGTACGTGACCGGGATCGACCGGGGAGACGGCCGGCAGGTCATCGAGCTGGGAGTCATGGAGCTCCTGACGCGCCAGGTGGACCGGGTGGGCGTGTTCCGCCCCCTGGTCCACGACGGGCCCGACCGGCTCTTCGACCTGTTGCGCGCCCGGTACCGGCTGTCGCAGGACCCGGCGACCGGGTACGGCATGTACTACCAGGAGGCGGCTGCCCTCCAGGCCGAGAAGGGCACCGACGAGCTGGTGTCCCGCATCGTCGACCGCTTCCACCGGGTGGCGCGGGACTACGAGGTCGTCCTGGTGCTCGGTACGGACTTCGCCGACACCCAGCTGCCCGACGAGCTGGCCCTGAACGCCCGCCTCGCCAACGAGTTCGGCGCCTCGGTCGTCCCGGTGGTCGGCGGCCGGAAGCAGCCCGCCGACGCGGTGCGCGCCGAGACCCGCAACGCGTACCGCGCGTACGAGGCCCTGGGCTGCCAGGTCCTCGCGATGGTGGCCAACCGCGTCGCCCCGGCCGACCGCGCGGAGGTCGCCGAGCGCCTGGAGGCCCGCCTCCCGGTGCCCTGCTACGTCCTGCCGGACGAGCCGGCGCTGTCCGCCCCCACGGTCGCCCAGATCACCCACGCCCTCGGCGGCAGGGTGCTGCTCGGCGACGACTCGGGCCTGGCGCGCGACGCCCTGGACTTCGTCTTCGGCGGCGCGATGCTGCCGAACTTCCTGAACGCCCTGACCCCCGGCTGCCTCGTCGTGACCCCGGGCGACCGCGCCGACCTGGTGGTGGGCGCGCTCGCCGCGCACAGTGCCGGAACCCCGCCCATAGCGGGCGTACTCCTCACCCTCGACGAGCGCCCCGGCGCCGAAGTCCTCACCCTCGCCTCGCGCCTGGCCCCCGGCACCCCGGTGGTCTCGGTGCCCGGGGGCTCCTTCCCCACCGCGACCGAGCTCTTCACCCTGGAGGGCAAGCTCAACGCCGCGACCCCCCGCAAGGCGGAGACCGCGCTCGGCCTCTTCGAGCGGTACGTCGACACCGCCGACCTGCTGGAGCGTATGGCGGTGGCCCGCAGCGGCCGCGTCACGCCGATGATGTTCGAGCACGAGCTGCTGGAGCGGGCCCGGTCCGACCGCCGCCGCGTCGTGCTGCCCGAGGGCACCGAGGAGCGCGTGCTGCGCGCCGCCGACGTGCTGCTGCGCCGCGACGTGTGCGACCTGACGCTGCTCGGTGACGTCGACGTCCTGCGCAAGAAGGCCGCCGACCTGGGCATCGACCTCACGAAGACCCAGCTCATCGACCCGCAGACCTCCGAGCTGCGCGGCCGCTTCGCGGAGTCGTACGCGATGCTGCGCGCCCACAAGGGCGTCAGCGTGGAGCTGGCGTACGACGTGGTGGCCGACGTCAACTACTTCGGCACGATGATGGTCCACGAGGGCCTGGCCGACGGCATGGTGTCGGGCTCGGTGCACTCCACCGCCGCGACCATCCGTCCCGCCTTCGAGATCATCAAGACCAAGCCGGACGCCAAGATCGTCTCGTCGGTCTTCTTCATGCTGCTCGCCGACAAGGTGCTGGTGTACGGCGACTGCGCGGTCAACCCGGACCCGGACGCCGTGCAGCTCGCGGACATCGCCGTCCAGTCGGCGGCCACGGCCGGGAAGTTCGGCGTGGCCCCGCGGATCGCGATGCTGTCGTACTCGACCGGCTCCTCCGGCACCGGTGTGGACGTCGACAAGGTGCGCGAGGCCACCGAGCTGGTGCGCGCCACCCGTCCCGACCTGCTGGTCGAGGGGCCGATCCAGTACGACGCCGCGGTCGAGCCGTCCGTGGCCGCCACCAAGCTGCCCGGCTCCGAGGTCGCGGGCCAGGCGTCGGTGCTGATCTTCCCGGACCTGAACACCGGCAACAACACCTACAAGGCCGTCCAGCGCTCGGCCGGCGCCGTCGCCGTCGGCCCGGTGCTCCAGGGCCTGAACAAGCCGGTCAACGACCTCTCGCGCGGCGCCCTGGTCCAGGACATCGTCAACACGGTCGCCATCACGGCGATCCAGGCCCAGGGCGAGACCGCATGACGTCCGCGCCCACCCCTCCGAGCCAAGAAAGCACCGCACCCGTGACTGCTGCCACGCGCGTCCTCGTCCTCAACTCCGGCTCCTCGTCGGTGAAGTACCAGCTGCTCGACATGCGCGACCACACGCGTCTGGCCGTCGGCCTGGTCGAGCGGATCGGCGAGGAGACCTCGCGCCTGGTGCACACCCCGCTGACCGGTGACGGCGGCGACGGCGAGAAGCGCGAGCGCACCGGCCCGATAGCCGACCACGCGGCCGCGCTGGAGGCCGTCGCCGGGGAACTCTCGCGCGACGGGCTCGGCGTGGACTCCCCCGCGCTGGCCGCCATCGGTCACCGGGTGGTGCACGGCGGCCTGAAGTTCAGCGCGCCGACCGTGATCACCGACGAGGTGCTGAAGGAGATCGAGCGGCTCGTCCCGGTCGCCCCGCTGCACAACCCGGCGAACATCACCGGCATCCGCACGGCGCGGGAGCTGCGCCCCGACCTGCCGCAGGTCGCCGTCTTCGACACGGCCTTCCACACGACGATGCCGGAGTCCGCGGCCCGGTACGCGATCGACGTCGAGACCGCCGACGCCCACCGCATCCGCCGCTACGGCTTCCACGGCACCTCGCACGCGTACGTCTCCCGCGAGACGGCCAGGCTGCTGGGCAAGGACCCGTCCGAGGTCAACGTCATCGTGCTGCACCTGGGCAACGGGGCCTCGGCGACCGCCGTGCGGGGCGGGGAGTGCGTGGACACCTCGATGGGGCTGACGCCCCTGGAGGGGCTCGTGATGGGTACGCGCTCCGGTGACATCGATCCGGCGGTGACGTTCCACCTCATGCGGGTCGCCGGGATGTCGGCCGACGAGGTCGACGTACTGCTCAACAAGAAGAGCGGTCTTGTCGGCCTGTGCGGCGACAACGACATGCGGGAGATACGCCGCCGTATCGACGAGGGCGACGAGCGGGCGCGGCTGGCTTTCGATATCTACATCCACCGGCTGAAGAAGTACATCGGTGCCTATTACGCCGTTCTGGGCCGGGTCGACGCGGTGGCGTTCACGGCGGGAGTCGGCGAGAACGCGGCGCCGGTGCGCGCGGCCGCTGTCGCGGGCCTGGAGGAAATGGGTCTGGCGGTGGACGCCGATCTCAACGCCGTACGGGCGGATTCGGCGCGGGTGATCTCGCCGGAGTACGCCCGGGTCGCGGTCGCCGTCGTACCGACCGACGAGGAATTGGAAATCGCCCGGCAGGCGTATGCATTGGTCAACGCCTGAGCGGCCTCCCGCCCATTTGTACATTCCACCAGACGGAATATTCCGCAGCGAAACAAACCGATAGGATCCGCCTCATGCGCCGTTCCAAAATCGTTTGCACACTGGGTCCCGCCGTCGACTCCCACGACCAGCTTGTGGCTCTGATCGAGGCAGGCATGAGCGTGGCCCGCTTCAACTTCAGCCACGGCACCCACGCCGAGCACCAGGGGCGGTACGACCTGGTCCGCAGGGCCGCCGAGGAGACGGGCCGCGCGGTGGGCGTGCTCGCCGACCTCCAGGGCCCGAAGATCCGGCTGGCGAAGTTCGCCGAGGGGCCGGTCGAACTGGTCCGCGGGGACGAGTTCGTCATCACCGCCGAGGACGTACCGGGTGACAAATCGATCTGCGGCACGACCTACAAGGGTCTGCCCGGCGACGTCTCCAAGGGCGACCCGATCCTGATCAACGACGGCAACGTCGAGCTCAAGGTCACCGCGGTCGAGGGCCCGCGGGTCCGCACCATCGTGATCGAGGGCGGTGTGGTCTCCGACCACAAGGGCATCAACCTGCCCGGTGCGGCGGTCAACGTCCCGGCCCTGTCGGAGAAGGACGTCGAGGACCTGCGCTTCGCCCTGCGGATGGGCTGCGACATGGTCGCGCTGTCCTTCGTGCGCGACGCCGACGACGTCAAGGACGTCCACAAGGTGATGGACGAGGAGGGCCGCCGGGTCCCCGTCATCGCCAAGGTCGAGAAGCCGCAGGCCGTCGAGCACATGGAGGGCGTCGTCATGGCGTTCGACGGTGTGATGGTCGCCCGCGGTGACCTGGCCGTCGAGTATCCGCTCGAAAAGGTCCCGATGGTGCAGAAGCGCCTCATCGAGCTGTGCCGCCGCAACGCCAAGCCGGTGATCGTCGCGACCCAGATGATGGAGTCGATGATCACCAACTCGCGTCCGACGCGCGCCGAGGCGTCCGACGTGGCCAACGCGATCCTGGACGGGGCCGACGCGGTCATGCTGTCCGCGGAGTCCTCGGTCGGGGCGTACCCGATCGAGACGGTCAAGACGATGTCGAAGATCGTCGTCGCGGCCGAGGAGGAGCTGCTCTCCAAGGGCCTCCAGCCGCTGGTCCCCGGCAAGAAGCCCCGTACGCAGGGCGGTTCGGTCGCCCGCGCGGCCGCTGAGATCGCGGACTTCCTGAACGGCAAGGCGCTGGTCGCCTTCACCAAGTCCGGCGACACGGCCCGCCGGCTCTCGCGCTACCGCGCGGCGCAGCCGATCCTGGCCTTCACGACCGACGTCGGCACCCGCAACCAGCTCGCGCTGAGCTGGGGCGTCGAGTCCTTCGTCGTCCCGCACGTGGACAACACCGACGCGATGGTGGAGCTGGTGGACGCCGAGCTGCTCAAGCTCCAGCGCTACAACAACGGCGACACCATGGTCATCACCGCCGGCTCGCCCCCCGGCATCCCCGGCACCACCAACATGGTCCGGGTGCACCACCTGGGCGGCGGCGAGCGCGACTGAGCGACCGAGGCCGTCCGCTTCCGCGGCACATGAACGGAGGTGGCCCGTCCCCCGGTCGGGACGACCGGGGGACGGGCCCTCGCCGTTGTCGCCGCGTTGCCACCGCCGGTGCGGGCCGCGTTCTCAGCCGGTGAGGAAGTTGTGCAGGCCGGGGACCGTGAGGGTGCCGCCGAACTGGCCGGCCTGGGTCACCTCGACGTTCGTGAACATGGCGATCGGGATGTTCAGCGGGGGCGGGGTCCGGGGACTGAACGTGACCGGGATGAGGCCGAAGAGGTTGCCCTTCAGCTCCTCCGTGTACATGGTGACCGTGGAGTCGCGGAGGGTCGACGTGGAGCCCTTCGCGGCCTGCGCGTGCATCGTGGTGCCGCCCGGCCCGACGACCTTCTGGTGCAGGTCCTTGATGTCGGTCTCCACCGCGGTGAACTTCAGGACCTTCTTGACCTTGCCGCTGCCGGTCCTGACCTCGACGATGCCCTTGTAGTCGAGCCCGCGCAGGGTGAGCATCGAACTCTCCAGGATCCACGGGTCGTCCGGCAGGGCCGGGATCCCCTGCTCCAGTTCGGCGTTCGCGAGCGCCTCGGGGTCCGCCGTCGGGCAGGGGAAGGGCTCCTTGCCGCCGGTGCCCGCGGCGGGGCCGTCGGCCGCGGCGTCCGCGCCGTCCGCGCCGTCCTTGACCTCGTCGCCGAGCTCCTCGACCTTCACGCCCGCCTTGTCCGCCGCGTCCTTGATGGCGTCCTTGGTCCTGTCGATCCTGTCGGCCGTGTCGTCCACCGTCTCGCCCACCGGGTTCTCGGCGGCCGGGTCCTTCGGCTCACTCACCCCCGGCTTGCCGGCATCGGGCTTGTCGGCATCGGGCCTGATGGTCGCGGTCTCACCGGTGGCGGGCTTCGGCCCGGAGGGCTCCGGAGCAGTGGTCTCCTCGTCCGGCCCGTCGAGTACGTCCTTGATCGCGTCACCCACACCCAGCGGGTCGAGCGGGTCCCTGGTTTCGCTCTCCGTCGGCGTCGGCGTCGGCGTCGATGTCGATGTCGGGGCAGGCGGCGTGGGCCTGCCCGCCTCCGGCTTCTTGGCGGGCCCGGAGGCCGGCGCGGTGCTGCTCGCACTCGCGCTCGCGCTCGCCGACGGTGTCTCACCCGGCTTCGGGGTCTCCGTCTCCGCGGGCTCGTCCGGCGTCGCACCCGGGCTGGGCGTGGCCGTCGGTGACGAGGGCGCGGCCGAGGGGGACTCGGAGGCGTCCGGGTCAGGAGCGTCCGACCGGGTGACGCAGGGGCCCGGGGCGAACGGGTTCGTCACCTGGTCGTCGGCGAGGGCCGGCTTGGGGGTGAGCGCCATACCGACGAACACCGCCGTGGGCATCGCGGCCAGGGCCATCGCCTTGCCCGCGGGTATCTGCAACTTCGTCAGGAGCGACTTCCTGGGGGCCGCGTGACGCGGCCCCTTCCTCTCACGGGTCCCGTCCCGGCCGGCCGCGGACTGCTCCGTCTCGTCACCCCGCACTGGTCCTCCCGCCATTGGCGTCAACAGATGTGTCGGTCGCGTACGAGCCGTCCTGGCCGGCCCTGAGTCCGGGGTGCGCGGGGCCGGCCGCTTCGCCGTCCGGGTCCGGCCGCTCGCCGGGCACCTCGGTCAGCACGGGGTTCGCCGGCTCGCCCGGAGCCCAGGAGACCGACAGTGCTCCACCGATCAGGGCCAGCAGGAAGCCCACCACCATGCCGCCGAAGTTGGACACCGGAATGGAGACCAGCGCCAGCAGGATCGACGCGATACCGGCGAACACCCGCACGATGTGGTGGAACCACATCGTCAGTCCCAGGGTGATCAGCAGTACGCCGATGATCAGCGAACCCGCGCCCGCTGTGGTGGCCATCGTCAGCGTGAGGTGGCCGAGCGTGACGTGGGCATAGGGGACGTAGGCGATCGGTACGCCCCCGAGCAGCGTGAGCAGCCCCGCCCAGAACGGCCGGGCCCCCCGCCAGGCGCGGAAGCGGAGCCGCCAGTAGGTGAATCCGCGGGAACCTGTGGACTCAGTGCTCATGAAAACAGCTCCCTGAAACGATGTTGCCATGAAGAGAAGGTGGGAACGGGGCGGGTCGGGCGGCCCCAGCGGGCCGCCCGACCCGCCCCCACCGGGGTGCTCAGCCCTTGTAGCACTCGGCCTTGTCACCCGCGGAGAGCCGCAGGCTCAGACCGTTGAGCGTGAACGTTCCGGCCGTGGTGGCCCACGCCTTCTGCTCCACGTTGTTCAGCACGGCGCGGTCCGCCTGCTGGGCGAAACCGTTCTCCTGGATCCTGTCGCCCGGCTTGATCGCAGGACCTCGGCCCCCCGCCTCGCCCGGCTTGGCCGTGTCCTTCGCCGCGACGCCGATGTCGATGTTCGTGAACGTCGCATCCGCGTCGAGCTCGGCGATGTCGAGGTACAGCTCCTTGGCGGTGACGGGGTTGCCCCCGCCGCCCGCCTCGAGCCGCATCGTGACCTTGCCGATGAGAGGCACGTCCGTCACGACGGACTGGCACATCTCCGTGATCTTGGCGTTCTTGAACGCCGAGATCGCGACCGGGCGCAGAACCTTCTTGTCGCCCGTCATTTCCGCGTAGCCCGAGTCGATGCCGCCGTACTGCGCGAAGCCGGTTCCGTCGACCTGCTTGGCCTTGACCTTGAACTGCTGGCCGGAAACGCTGAACGAAGCCGCCAACGCACCCTGCGCGAGGGCGACGCCTATCGCGGCCGTCGCGGCCACACTCGGCACCATGACGACGGCGAACCGCCTCCATCTGGTACCACCACGAACTGCAGACTCCATGACTTTCCTCCTTCTCGGACGTACATCTCCAGTGCGGGCAGGGGCCCGCAGGGGGATGGGAGAAGTGCTACGTCCTCGGGAAGGAGAGCGCCCGCGCCGGAAGCGTGAAACGGCATCCGGCAGACCGGCGATCACCCCCGAGCGACAACCACTGGCCACGCGTTCGCGCAACCTGCTGGACAGGCCCCGCCGTTGTCCGGCAGAGACCCCCCTGTCCACGGCCGGCGCCATCGCCGCCGGCCGGCTCGGTGGGGACCCACGGAACCGCGGCACCGATTGGCTGTCGGGCGGTGCGGTGTTGGACCGAGCGTGGCCGATCGTGGTGCATTCGCAGCCGGTGCACAAGTGGTTCATTACTCACTAGTAACGGCCGTATAACCGAAGTGCGACCGCCCGGCATCGACGGGCCACGGACCGTGCCGTCAAGTGACGGGGAAAACGCAGTGATTGCCGCCCAGAACCGGGCAGACCGACGTCATCGACTTACTGCAAGTAACAGCGGCCGCGATTACCAAGTTTCGGTAAAACGCGGCCGCCTCTTGTCACTGTGTCGGCAAATCAACGAGGGATGCGCCCAAGGGCACCACCGGTCAGAACAGCACCCTCGCCAGGGCCGTCCGCGCCGCCGTCACGCGCGGGTCGTCGCCGCCGATCACCTCGAAGAGTTCGAGCAGCCGCACCCGCGCGGCGTCACGGTCCTCACCGGCCGTGCGGCGCACCGTGTCGATCAGACGCCCGAAGGCGTCCTCCACATGGCCGCCGACCAGGTCCAGATCGGCCGCCGCGGTCTGCGCGGCCATGTCGGACGGATTCTCGGCGGCGTTCTTGCGCACCTGCTGCGGGTCGAGGCCCTGGACGCGCGAGAGGAGTTCGGCCTGCGCGAGGCCCAGCTTGGCCTCGGTGTTGGCGGGGTCGTCGACGAGCACGTTCCTGTACGCCTGGACCGCGCCGGCGAAGTCGCTCGCGTCCAGCGCCCGTACGGCCGCTTCGAGCAGCGCGTCGTACGGACCGGCGGGCTCCTCGGCCGCTTCGGCCGGACCCTCGCCCGCGCCCGCCGCCGGGTCGACGGGGATGCCGGTCAGGCCGAAGCGCTCCTCCGCGACCTGGACCAGCTGGTCCAGCGTCGCGCGGATCTGCGCCTCGGGGGCCGCGCCCTGGAAGAGCGGCAGCGCCTGCCCGGCGACCACCGCGAAGACGGCCGGGATCCCCTGGATCCCGAACTGCTGCATCAGCATCTGGTTGGCGTCGACGTCCACCTTGGCGAGGACGAAACGGCCGTTGTACTCGCGGGTGAGGCGTTCGAGGAGCGGGCCGAGCTGCTTGCACGGCTCGCACCACTCGGCCCAGAAGTCGATGACGACCGGGACTTCGGTGGAGCGCTGGAGGACATCGCGCTCGAAGCCGGCCTCGTCGACATCGATCACCAGACTCGTCGGGGCGACGCCTCCGCCGCCCCCGCCGCTCCTGGCGGCCTCGGCGCGCGCCTGCTCCGCCTTCTGCCGGGCTTCGCCGGCCGCCTTCACCGCGGCGAGGTCGACGACGCCGCTCATGGACATGTTCCTAGGCTGCATGCGTACATCCTCCCCCTATTCGCGCGCGGTAAAGAAAAACTCGTGGCTGCTGCGCCGCCCGTACGTGCCGGCAAGGCCACCGAAGGGCCGCCGGATGCGCGAACCGCGCCCGTCCGCAGCCCCCCGCCGGATTGCGAGGCGTACGGACGAACACGGTTCGAGGTCCCGAGGAGGACCGGGTCCGGCGCGGGGTCCCCACCCTTGCGCCAGTGGTTGTCGCTCTTTCGCTACAGGTCGTAGCGTAACTCGGAAATCCGGCCGCCTCCTCCCCCGATGCCGGTGATCTCCCTCACGGGAACCCTCCGCCGCCCTGCCTACCGACCGGTATGGTCACGATCATGTCGCCGAGCCACACCCCCCGCACCCCTCCTGCTCCTCCCGCTTCCCCCTCCCGTACGGGCCGTCCGCGCAGCGTCGAGGCGCACGCGGCGATCCTCGACGCGACCAGGGCCGCACTGGTGGAGCTGGGCTGGTCGAAGCTGACGATGGGCGACGTGGCGAGCCGGGCCGGTGTCGCCAAGACGACGCTGTACCGCCGCTGGGCGAACAGGAGTGAGCTGGTCGTGGACGCGGTGGCCGTCCTCTTCGACGAACTCCGGCTCCCCGACCGCGGCTCCCTGACGGCCGATGTCGAGGGTGTGGTGCTCCAGTTCGCGGCGCTGCTCGACCGGCCCGAGACGAGGACCGCGCTGATGGCGGTGGTCGCGGAGTCGACGCGCGACGAGGCGCTGCGGGAACGCATCCGCTCGTCGATCGTCGACCGTCAGAAGCGCCTCGTGCTGGTGGGCCGGGAACGCGCGCAGGCCCGCGGGGAGCTGCCGTACGAGGACGACCCCGCCCAGGCGGCCCGTAACGCGGACATGATCTTCGACGTCATCGCCGGCGCCGTCGTCCACCGCGCCCTGGTGAGCGCGGAACCGGTGGACGCCCAGTGGGCGCGCAGCTTCTCGCTGCTGCTGGTCGGCGGCCTGACGACGACCCCGGGGACTCCCCCGTCCCCCCGGGCGTCCACCGGCCCGGCCTGACGACCGGCAACGGGGTCGTCACCGCCGGGCCGGCGGCGCAGCGCCTGCCGCCGGGACTCCTGCGGCCAGGCGCGACCGCCCGAGGCCGCCCTGCCCGCCCGGACCAGCCGGCCGGCCTCGCGCGCCGGCAGCACGCCGCTGCCGGACTGGTGGCAGACGACCGTACGGTCACCGTGTGCGGCCGGGTCCGGCCCGGGCCGCCCGCAGGAGAGCCTCCGCTCATGCGCCTGCGGGGCCGGATCGGCCCGCTGGTCGCGCGGGTTGCGCGGATCGGTGATCGGTACGCCGACCCATCGGCGCGCGAAGGCGGTCGACCCTGCCCCGGAGCCGCCCCACCGCTCCTGCCGCCGGAGCCGGGCGGGGGCCGCGCGAAGCCTGGACGGACTTACGGGGCGGTCCCCCGGAAAGGCTCACCGGCCGCCGCCGGGGCGCCGTGCATCCGACGGCTTGCTTTCCGCGCTCTCAGCCCTGGCTCCGGGAAGGCAGGCAGATCCGGCCGGTCTCGCCGTCGACCTCAAGGGTGATGCACACCTCGGGAATCTGAGGGAGCTTCACCGTAACGCTGTGGCGCACTCCCGCCTCGACCCTCTGGCGCCTGGTGGAGAGGGTCTCACCGTCGATCTCGACGACGACCCCCACCGTCTTCGTCTCCCGGCAGTCCACCGAGCCCGTCACGGTGTCGGCGGAACTCCCGAGCGTCGCCCGGCAAGGCCCTACTTCCACTTTCACTTCCTGCGGCGGCTTGGCCTGCGCAGTGGCGACGCCTGCGCCGAAGACCGGGACACCTGCAAGGAGTACGGCCCCCGCAAGGGTCGCTGAACGCGTGAACACGAAAGCCTCCAGTTTATCCGGCCAGGGAAATCCCCTGTTTTCCGAAGATAACGATCATCTGCGGAAATGCCCGGCAGGAGAGCCGATCGTGTACGTCGGCCGGGTGTGACCCCATCGCGTTGGAAATGACGCGTTCCGCCACGGAAAGCAGGAACCGGAGGACCGGAGGGCCGCCAGCCCTCCTGCCCTCCGGTCCTCCGCCGCCCTCAGAACCCCGGCGGCTCCGTGTAGACCCCCCACTCGTCCCGCAGCACGCCGCAGATCTCGCCCAGCGTCGCTTCCGCCCGTACCGCCGTCAGCATCGGCTCGATCATGTTCGAGCCGTCCCGCGCCGCCGCCAGCATCGCGTCCAGCGACCGGCGGACCTTCGCCTCGTCGCGCGCCGCCCTGCGCTCCGCCAGCGTGCTCACCTGCACGCGCTCCACCTCGTGGCTCACCCGCAGGATCTCCAGGTCGCCCGTCACCGAGCCGTGGTGGCAGTTCACGCCCACCACCCGCTTGTCGCCCTTCTCCACCGACCGCTGGTACTGGAACGCCGACTCGGCGATCTCGCCCGTGAACCAGCCGTCCTCGATCCCGCGCAGGATGCCCGACGTGATCGGGCCGATCGGGTGCTGCCCGTCCGGGTGCGCCCGAAGGCCCCGCTCCCTGATCCGGTCGAAGATCTTCTCCGCGTCCGCCTCGATGCGGTCCGTCAGCTGCTCGATGTACCACGAGCCGCCCAGCGGGTCCGCGACGTTGGCCACCCCCGTCTCCTCCATCAGCACCTGCTGCGTGCGCAGCGCGATCTCCGCCGCCTGCTCGCTCGGCAGCGCGAGCGTCTCGTCGAGGGCGTTGGTGTGGAGGGAGTTCGTGCCGCCGAGGACCGCCGCCAGCGCCTCGACCGCCGTACGCACCACGTTGTTGTACGGCTGCTGCGCGGTCAGCGAGACACCGGCCGTCTGCGTGTGGAACCGCAGCCACTGCGCCTTGTCCGTCCGCGCGCCGTACACCTCCTTCATCCACCGCGCCCAGATCCGCCGCGCCGCGCGGAACTTCGCGATCTCCTCGAAGAAGTCGACGTGCGCGTCGAAGAAGAAGGACAGGCCGGGAGCGAAGTGGTCCACGTCCATGCCCCGGGACAGGCCCAGCTCGACGTAGCCGAAACCGTCCGCCAGCGTGTACGCCAGCTCCTGCGCGGCCGTGGCGCCCGCCTCGCGGATGTGGTAGCCGGAGACCGACAACGGCTTGTACGCGGGGATGGAGCGCGCGCAGTGCTCCATCAGGTCGCCGATCAGGCGCAGATGCGGCTCCGGCTGGAAGAGCCACTCCTTCTGCGCGATGTACTCCTTGAAGATGTCGGTCTGGAGCGTGCCGTTCAGCGCGGCCGGGTCGACCCCCTGGCGCTCCGCCGCGACGAGGTACATGCAGAAGACGGGGACGGCCGGGCCGCTGATCGTCATCGACGTCGTGACGTCGCCGAGCGGGATGTCCTTGAACAGGACCTCCATGTCGGCGGCCGAGTCGATGGCGACACCGCAGTGGCCGACCTCGCCGAGCGACTTCGGCTCGTCCGAGTCGCGGCCCATGAGGGTCGGCATGTCGAAGGCGACGGAGAGGCCGCCACCGCCGTTGGCCAGGATCATCTTGTAGCGCTCGTTGGTCTGCTCGGCGTTGCCGAAGCCGGCGAACTGGCGGATGGTCCAGGTCCGGCCGCGGTAGCCGGTCGGGTGCAGGCCGCGGGTGAAGGGGTACTCGCCGGGCCAGCCGATCCGCTCGAATCCCTCGTAGGCGTCGCCGGGGCGCGGCCCGTACACGGGGTCGACCGGGTCTCCGGAGAGCGTGGTGAAGTCCGCGTCGCGCTTGCGGGCCTTGTCGTAACGGGCCTGCCAGCGGCGGCGGCCTTCCTCGATCGCTTCAGCGTCCATACCTCGAATTTACTAGGACGTCCTAGTAAATGTCGATGGCCCTGCCGCGGGGCATCGGAATGCCACACCGCCACGAGCCGCGCTCGTGACGGTGGAAGGGTCGTACGGGTTACGCCTTCACCGGCGCCGGGCGCGCGTCCGTGATCAGCGAGCGGGCCTCACGGGTAATCTTCGGCTCGACGAAGAACGAGGCGAAGGGGATGCAGCCGGCCGCCAGCACCCACAGCAGCTTCCCGAACGGCCACTTCGCCTTGGTGCCGAGGTCGAAGGCGAAGACGACGTAGATGATGAACAGCACACCGTGGATCTGCGAGATCAGCATGGTGTCGCCCACCTGGAACCCGTACTTGGCGATGATCGCCGCGGTGAACACCAGCAGCCATACGGCGGTGATGTACGCCATCACCCGGTATCGGGACAGCACATTGGACTTCATGGCATCGAGCGTAACCGGACGCGGGGGGAGATCTCCGCGCGGGTCGCCGCCCCGCCGCCGCCCCTACTTCTCCTCGAAGTCGTGCGCCGCCACCCGCAGCGGCCGCAGCATCGCGAAGATCTCCGCGCACTCCTCCGCGTCGTACGCGCCGAGTCCGAAGTCCATCGCCATCAGGTCGCGGGTCGCCGCCTCCACCGCCTCGCGGCCCTTCTCGGTGATCGAGGCGAGCGTGCCGCGCCCGTCGTTCGGGTTCGGCCGCTTGGCGACCAGACCGGACCTCACCAGCCGGTCGACGGTGTTCGTGACGGACGTCGGGTGGACCATCAGCCGCTCGCCGATCTTGGACATCGGCAGCTCGCCCGCCTTGGAGAAGGTCAGCAGTACCAGCGCCTCGTAGCGCGCGAAGGTCAGTCCGTACGGCTTGACGACGGCGTCGACCTCGGCGAGCAGGATCTGGTGCGCGCGCATGATCGAGGTGATCGCGGCCATCGAGGGGACCGGTCCCCAGCGCTGCTGCCAGAGTTCGTCGGCTCTGGCGATGGGGTCGAACGGGAGGCTGAGCGGCTTCGGCACGGCACCGACCTTACCGGCCGGTCACATGGTGAACATCCCCGTCTCGCGCTTCGGTCGTTCCCGCCCCCTGTGCGCCCCGGCACGCCGGACCTCCGCCAGCAGCACCGGTACGGCCACCGCACGCGGGGACTTCCGGACGCCGGTTCCGTGCTGGTGATCAACATTTTCCCGGGGTGGACGGTGGTGGGCCGGGTGGTCGCGCCGGCCATGGCCGCCCGCAGCCGACAGCGCCCTTACGCGCAGGCGGACCGGCGCCGGGCGGGGGCGCGCTGCCGGGTGCTCCCGCCCAGTGCACCCCCGCCCCCTCCCTGCTCTTTCGCCCTTTCGCCCTTCCGTCCCTTCCCTCCCGCCGGTGTCGCAACCATGGGCGTTATGCGTGCTATGCAACGATTGCCCGGTCCGTATCGTCGCCCAGTCGAACCGTCCAAGGGGGCTGGATGTCCGGCCGCAGACCGACCCGTCCGCTCACCGCCGCAGCCGTCGCCTTCTTCGCGCTCATCACCGCCGGCTGCTCCTCCGGCGGCAGTTCCGAGCGGCAGCCGGAGAAGGCCGCCGCAGCGCAGAACCAGGGGCAGAACCGGGACTCGTCCCCGTACTGGGTCGACCCGAAGAGCGACGCCGCCCGCCAGGTCAAGGCGTGGGAGGCCCAGGGCCGCAGCGCCGACGCGGACGTTCTGCGGCGCATCTCCGAGCGGCCCGTCGCCGACTGGCCGGACGGGAACGACCCGGCGCCCGGCATCAGGCGTGCCGTGCGGGGCGCCGCCGAGGACGGCCGGACCCTCGTACTCGTCGCGTACAACATCCCGCACCGCGACTGCGGCCAGCACTCCGCCGGCGGCGCCGCCGACGCCGACGCCTACCGCCGCTGGATCGGGACGTTCGCCGACAGCATCGGCACCACCCCGGCCATCGTGGTCCTGGAGCCGGACGCCGTACCGCACATCGTGGACGGCTGCACCCCGGCCGAGGAACACGACGAGCGCACCGCGCTGCTCTCCGAGGCGGTCGACCGGCTGAAGCAGCAGCCGAAGACCAAGGTCTACCTGGACGCGGGCAACCCGGCCTGGATCGACGACCCCGGCAAGCTGGTCGAACCGCTCAAGCGGGCCGGCGTGGACCGGGCCGACGGCATCTCCCTCAACGTCTCCAACTTCCAGACGGACGAAGCCGTCAAGACGTTCGGCAACCAACTGTCCGGCCTGCTCGGCGGCACCCACTTCGTCATCGACAGCAGCCGCAACGGCAACGGCCCGCTGTCCGGCAGCCGTGACGACGCCTGGTGCAACCCGGCGGGCCGCGCCCTCGGTACGCCGCCGACCGACCGCACCGGCGACCCGCTGCTCGACGCGTTCCTGTGGATCAAGCGGCCGGGCGACTCGGACGGCGAGTGCCGGGGCGGCCCGGCGGCGGGCACCTGGTGGCCGGACTACGCCCTGGGGCTGGCCCGCCGCGCGAAGACCTGAGCGGCCTTCATGTCCTGGACAGCCCTCATGTCCTGAGCGGCCCTCATGTCACGTGGATCCACTTCGCCTCCGACGGCGTCCCCTCGCGGTCCGTGACGAAGAGCATGTACCAGCCGGGCGGCACCAGCGTCTTGTCGTCCGGCACTTCCACCGTCACCTCGCCCTTCCCCTTCTCCAGGCCCAGTTCGATCGAGCGCTGCTCGACGTCCGTGGTGTGCGTGACCGCGCTCGGCCGCATCAGCCTGGCCCGCTCGATCCGCTCCGGGTGCGCCGTCTTGAACGTCGCCGTCCCGGAGGCGGCCAGCTCGCGCGGCCCGGCCCCCAGCACCGGACGCAGTGCCTTGTCCCGGTAGAGGTACGGCGGCGTGTAGACCTCCATCCGCTGTTCGAACTTGCCGAGCTTGGTGTTGTCCTTGTCGCCGAAGAGGGAGTCGGAGCCGAAGGTGACCACCCGGCCGTCCGGCAGCAGCAGCGCCTCGGAGTGGTAGTTGCGGCCCACCGTCGGCTCGGCCGCCTCCTTGAAGGCGTTCGCCTTCGGGTCGTAGAACTGCGCCTTGAGGATGTTGCTGGCGCCGCGCCCCCGGTAGTCCCGCGATCCGCCGCTGGTGAAGACGGTGTCGTCCGGCATGATCACGCTGTTCAGGTACCGCGTGCCCTGGGGGAGCCGGGGCCCGGACTCGAAGGCCGGGTTCTCCTCGTTCAGGTCGATGATCGCCGTACGGCCCGTCGCCTTGTCGGACTCGCCGACGCCGCCGCCGCCGAGGATCATCACCCTCTGGTCCTGCGCGGGCGGCAGGACCAGCGAGGCCGCGGTCTCGGTCTGGTCGAGGTCCGTGAGCCCGCCGACCTTCTTGAAGGTGTTCCTCTCCAGGTCCCAGATGCCGGGATCGCGGCCCTTCTCGGCCGGTCCGTACCCGGCGTTCGCGCCGGAGTAGAAGAGCTTGCCGCCCTTGGTGAGGAAGAGCGCGGGGTACGTGGGGAAGTACCGGAAGGGCGCCTTCGACCACTTCTTCGTCTCCGGGTCGTAGTACTCGTTGTCGCCGGACAGGATCGCGCCGACGTCGTCGAGCCCGGAGACGGCGAGCACCCTGCCGTCCTGGAGGGTGACCAGCGTCGGGTACCAGCGGGCCTCCTTCATCGGGTCGACGGGGATGTACTTCTCCGCCTTCGGGTCGAACTCGTACGCCGCCCTGATCCCCTGGAAGTCCTGCTTGTCCATGGTGATCGCCTCGGCGAGGCCGTACGCGTTGTCGGCGTCCTCGCCCTTCAGCCCCTCGATCTCGTACTGCGCGGACTCCTTGGTGACGGCCTGCGGACCCTCCTCCAGGGCCTCGACGAAGACCCGGGCCTCGGCCGCGGTGACCTTGGTCTTCCAGGGCAGCATGCGCCCGCTCTTGGCGTACGAGACCTTGAACTCGCGCTTGGCCTTCGGCACGGTCACGTCGAACTTCGAGACGTACACGACCCCCGAGGGCGAGCGGAAGCGGGTGCCCTTCTTGAAGGTGACGGGCTTGTCGGGGTTCTCGTTCTTGACGCGCATTCCGCCGCCGGCCCGCATGACCCCGTCGCCCAGCACCTCGTAGCGCGCGGTGCCGCCCGCCACCAGCAGCCGCCCGTCGGGCAGCTGGGCGTGCCCGGCGCAGAAGAAGTCCTCGGGGGTCGGGACCAGCTCGAAGGAGCCGTCCCGGGGGTCCCACAGGACCGTCTCGAAGGTGCCCTCGTCGAACTTCTTCTGCTCGTTGCCCGAGCCCGCGATGATCAGCACCTTGCCGGTGTGGAGCAGGGCCGCGTGGATCGCGTTCGTACGGTACTTCTCGGGGATGTCGACGACGGCCCAGGAACCGTACCTCGCCTTGTAGGCGGGCTGGGCGATCTTGTACGCGTGGTACTTCTCCTCCGCGAAGGACAGCGCCGCCGGGGCGTTGAGTCCCGCGAGCACCACGACGGCTCCGCCGCCCATCAGCGTCTTCTTGAACTTCTTCGTGGGCCGGTAGGCCATGGTCTCAGTTCCCTCCGGTCGTCGTGGCGAACGCGGGCTCCGGCTCCTCGCCCGGCACCGTGCCGCTGCCGGCCTCCTTCACGGCCCTGACGCCCTTGAGGGCCGCGCGCTCCCGGGCCGAGGTCCAGCACCACACACCGACCGGCGAGAGCGAGACGACCAGCGCCAGTACGGCCCAGGTGCGCATCGCCGCATGGGTGTGGCCGAGGACCACGGACGCGATCAGCGAGCCGACCAGCACCACCGCCCAGGACAGGTGGATGCGGAAGGTCAGCAGCCGGTCGGGGCTCGCCGCGCCGCCCTTGGGCGTGACCACGAACCTGCCGTGCGTGCGCAGCACCGCCGAGCCCAGCGACTTGGCGTAGATCGGCGCGCAGAGGGCGGACATCGCCATGCCGGCCAGGCCGCCGGAGCCCTCGGGCTCGTGCGGCGAGACGTTGTGGCGCCGGTTCCACAGGTACAGCCCGATCTGGAGGGCGGCGGCGTCGCTGTAGAGCATCAGCCAGACCGAGGACGAGACCTCGGTGCCGGACGCGCCGAACCACAGGAACAGGACGCAGCTGAGGATGCCGAGCAGCCAGTTGACCGCGGTCATCGGGTAGTAGACGAGCATCAGCGTGTAGGTGAGCAGCCGGCCCGGCGGCACCCTGAAGGGCGCCTTCCAGAACTGCTTGAACAGCGTCTCGTACGTCCCGCGCGACCACCGCAGCTGCTGCGTGAAGAAGTCCGTCCAGGACGACGGGCCCTCCCCGACGGCGAGGACGTCCGGGGTGTAGACGGACCGCCAGAAGCGCCCGGTCTCCGGGTTCCTCCGGCGGTGCAGCTCGAAGCCGGTGGCCATGTCCTCGGTGATCGAGTCGTACAGGCCGCCGACCTGCTTCAGCGCCCTGACGCGCACGACGTTGTTGGTGCCGACGAACATGGGGGCTCCGTAGCGGTTGCCCGCGCGCTGGATCAGGGCGTGGAACAGGAACTGCTGCGACTCCGCCGCCTTGGTGACGCAGGAGGTGTAGTTCCCGTACACCTGCGGCCCGACGACGAAGGCGACGTCCGGGTCGCGGAAGTAGCCGAGCATCCGCTCCAGGAAGTTGGGGAGCGGCACGTGGTCGGTGTCGACGGAGGCGAAGAAGTCGTAGGCGTCGCCGTGCATGGCGATCCAGGCGTTGTAGTTGCCGTGCTTGGTCCTCGCCCGGTGCGGGCCCTTCCTGGTGTTCCACTCGGGTATGCCGCTGCGGCTGAAGTGCCTTACGCCCAGCCGGGCGCAGAGCGCCTTCGCCTGCTCGTCGTCGCCCTCGTCGAGGAGCCAGATGTCGAGCATCCCCTCGTGCCGGAGCCCGACCGCGCCTTCGAGCGTGGCCCGCACCATGGACAGCGTCTCCTTGCCCGGTACGTACGTCGTGAGGAACGCGATCCGGGTCCCCGGCTCGGGCGTCACCGGCACCGGGTCCCGGGCGACCATCGTGGCGTGCGCGATCGACACCACGTTGACCAGCATGAAGAACATGATCAGGCCGATCGAGACCAGCATCACCGCGTCCAGGTGGACCAGCCAGCGCTCACCTCCCTCACGTTCGGTCCAGTGAGTGGGCCAGACGAGGTAGACCAGCAGGAGCGCCGAGAGCAGCGGGGCCAGGGTCATCAGCAGCACCGCTCGTATTCGGTGCGGCTCCTGCGCCATCAGACTTCGGTACTGCACCCGGTACGCGCCGGCACACGGCTCCGTCAGTGGCCCGGCAAGCCTGCTGTGGGTCTCATAGTCGTAGCCTTCCGGCCGCACTGTGCCTCCAGCAGTCGAACGTGTTCGTAACACCACACAAAGGGACGCGGGGCGGTGTGTCGAACCGGGTCGTCCGAGCGGGCGGTTTTATCATCCGGCCGCGCACGGCGGACGGCCGGAACACGCACGACGAAGCCCCCGGCCGCCGTGCGGCGGCCGGGGGCTGTCGGCGGAGCCGGGTCAGGGCGTCCGGACGGCGGTCAGGCACCCAGATGGCGCTCCACCGTTTCGACCTTGGAGGTCAGGCCGTCGGTGACACCGGGCCGGATGTCGGCCTTCAGGACGAGCGACACGCGGGGCGCACGGGCCTCGACGGCGGCGACGGCCCGCTTGACGACGTCCATCACCTCGTCCCATTCCCCCTCGACCGAGGTGAACATCGCGTCGGTGCGGTGGGGCAGACCGGACTCGCGGACCACGCGCACCGCGTCGGCGACGTACTCCCCGACCTCCTCGCCCACGCCCAGCGGGCTGACGGAGAAGGCGACGATCATGCGCCGACCACGCCTTCCTTGCGGGCGCGGGTGGCGATGACCGCGTCCTCGGCCTCGCGCTTGAGGCGCTTGTCGGCGAAGAAGCCGCCGGTCGGCAGGACCGACATGAGGAAGTAGAAGGCCGCGGTCCCCAGCGGCCACTTGGTCCGGTTCCAGGCGTCGGCCCAGAAGAGGACGTACAGGACGAAGAGCAGACCGTGGATCGCGCCCATGACGGGGACCGCGTTGAATTCCGTGGTGCGCTTGAGCACCGAGCAGACGAGCAGCAGCAGGAAGGAGACCGCCTCGGGTGCGGACACCAGGCGGAGGCGGCGGAGTGCGGAAGCGGTCTTGATGTCCACGGAGGGGCAACCTTCGTCGTCGTGGGAACGGGTCGTCGATCTTGTGAATGTGCGCACAAGCTCGTTCCCATTGTGGCAGCCCGCTTTGCCACCTCTTTGTCAGGGTCGGGGACGCGGGTACCGTCGCTCCCGTGGCTCAGTTCCGACTCCAAGGCAGCAAGGTGCTCGCCGTCGACATGACCGGTGACGCCGTCAAAGCGAAGAACGGCTCGATGGTCGCGTACGACGGCCACATGGCCTTCAAGAAGATGTCCGGCGGCGGTGAGGGCATGCGGGGGATGGTGACCCGGCGCCTGGCCGGTGAGCAGATGACCGTGATGGAGGTGAAGGGCCACGGCACGTGCTATTTCGCCGACCGCGCGAGCGAGATCAACCTCGTCTCGCTGCGCGGCGAGAAGCTGTACGTCGAGTCCAGCAACCTCCTCTGCACGGACGCGGGCCTGCGCACCGGCACCTCCTTCACCGGGCTGCGCGGCGGCGCGACCGGGGGCGGCCTGTTCACCACGACCGTGGAGGGCACCGGGCAGGCGGCGATCATGTCGGACGGCCCGGCGGTCGTCCTGCGCGTCTCCTCCTCCTACCCGCTCCAGGTCGACCCCGGGGCGTACATCGCGCACCAGGGCAACCTCCAGCAGCACTTCCAGTCCGGCGTGAACTTCCGCACGCTCCTCGGTGAGGGCTCGGGCGAGGCCTTCCAGATCCGGTTCGAGGGCGAGGGGCTCGTCTACGTGCAGCCGAGCGAGCGCAACACCGTCGGGGGCGATGCCTGATGCCGTTCCGCGAGATCAACTCGAAGATGGTCGAGGCGCGGGTCGCGCCCGGCCAGAAGATGTTCAGCCAGCGCGGCGCGATGCTCGCGTACCAGGGCGACGTCTCCTTCACGCCGAACCTGCAGGGCGGCCAGGGCGGCGTGATGTCCATGATCGGCCGCCGCGTCGCCGACGAAGCCACGCCGCTCATGACGGTCGAGGGCTCGGGCACGGTGCTGTTCGGCCACGGCGGCCACCACATCCAGGTGATCAACCTGGCCGGCGACACCCTCTGCGTCGAGGCGGACCGCCTCCTGGCCTTCGACGGCACCCTCGTCCAGGGCACGATGTTCATGGGCTCTCAGGGCGGCGTCATGGGCATGGTGCGCGGCCAGGTGACCGGCCAGGGCCTGTTCACGACGACCCTCAGGGGCCACGGCGCGGTAGCGGTCATGGCGCACGGCGGAGTGATCGAGATCCCCGTCTCACCCCGGCGCCCCGTCCATGTCGACCCGCAGGCGTACGTCGCGCACCACGGCGACGTACGCAACAAGCTCTCCACCGCACTCGGCTGGCGCGACATGGTGGGCCGCGGCTCGGGCGAGGCGTTCCAGTTGGAGCTGTCCGGCCAGGGCGCGGTGTACGTACAGGCCTCGGAGGAGAAGCTTTGAACACCCCCGTGCCCGCGGGCCCCGTCGTCCTCGACCCGCATTCACTCCCCTCCGACGGCAACGTCAACCCGTACACCTTCTGCGTGGAGCTCACGGGGGGCCAGTGGTTCCTCCAGAAGGGCAAGATGATCGCCTACTACGGGCGCATCGACTTCAACGGCATCGGCCACGGCCGCTTCGACCGCCTCGTGCGCACCAGCTTCCACTCGCCGCTGCACGCGAGCGACTGGGTGGTGGCGGAGGGCCAGGGCAAGATGCTGCTCGCGGACCGCGCGTTCGACGTCAACTCCTTCGACCTCGACAACGGCAACCTCACCATCCGCTCCGGCAACCTCCTGGCGTACGAGCCGACGCTCGCCCTGAAGCAGTCGATCGTCCCGGGCTTCCTCACCCTCATCGGCACCGGCACGTTCGTGGCGGCCTCCAACGGCCCGGTCGTCTTCATGGAGCCGCCGATCCGGGTGGACCCGCAGGCCCTGGTCGGCTGGGCGGACTGCCCGTCCCCCTGCCACTACTACGACCACGGTTACATGACCGGCGTGATGGGTGGAATCCGGTCACTGACCGGCCTTGGCGGCACGTCGGGCGAGGAGCACCAGTTCGAGTTCGTGGGGGCCGGTACGGTCCTGCTCCAGTCCACCGAACTCCTCATGGCCGAGCAGGCCACGGGCTCCGTCCCGTCCGAGCCCGGGGTGCCCGGCGGCCACGGCGCGGGACAGGGCCAGGCCGGCGGCGCACCGCGCCTTCCCGGTCAGCTGGGGGACCTCCAGCGTCGCTTCGGCCTGTGAGCGGTAGTCTGCGGAGTGTGACGTCGAACGTCTGCGCCCTTGTCGCGTACCGGCGTCACGTTCCGTGACTTCGTCCAGAATTCAACTTCTTAGGTAGAATCCATATATGGAGACCGAGACGGCCACCCCCTGGCTGACCGATGCCGAACAGTGCGCCTGGCGTACCTATCTGGACGCCAACCGGCTGCTGACCTACCAGCTCGAAAAGGATCTTCAGCCGTACGGGCTGACCATCAACGACTACGAGATCCTGGTCAACCTCTCCGAATCCGACGACCGCCGGCTGCGGATGAGCGACCTCGCGACAGCGACCCTCCAGTCCAAGAGCCGGCTCTCCCACCAGATCACCCGCATGGAGAGCGCGGGGCTGGTCCGCAGGGAGAACTGCGAGTCCGACCGCCGCGGGCTGTACGCCGTACTGACCGACCAGGGCAGCGCGACCATGAAGCAGGTCGCTCCGCACCACGTGGAGTCCGTGCGCCGGCACTTCATCGACATGCTCTCCCCCGAGGCGCTCGCCCGGATGAAGGACGCGCTGTCCCCGGTGGTCGAGCAGTTGCGCGGCCGACGGGGAAAGATCTAGGCAGTCGGCGGACGCGGCACGAAGAGAGCGCCGTCACGCGCCCGGTCCCCGACCCGCCCCCCGCACCACTCGGCCCCAGGGGGCCTCACGGGCTTCGGCCCGCCGCGCCGGACTCCGTCCGCCGGCACGGGCGCCGCACCGCTCGGACCACCGCCGTCAGAAATCCCCCGGAGCAGCAGGCAGACGCAACGTGAAGAGAGCGCCGCCACGCTCCCCTTCATTCACGGTCAGCGCACCACCGTGCCGCGTCGCGACATCACGCGCGATCGCCAGACCGAGCCCCGCGCCACCGTCGTCGCGGGTGCGCGCGTCGTCCAGCCGTACGAACCGCTCGAAGATCCGCTCGCGCTCCGCCGCCGGAACCCCCGCACCGTCGTCCGCGACCCCGACCACCACCGCGCCACGATCACCGCGTACGGACACCTCGACGGAACTCCTCGCGTGGCGCTGCGCGTTGTCGAGCAGATTGCCGAGCACCCGCGCCAACTGCCCGCGTGATCCGGCCACTTCGAACGCGCCCCCGCCCACAACCGTCACCGGCACCCGGTCGGCCCGCTGCGAGACCTCCTCCCGCACCAGCGCCCCCATGTCCACGCGCCCCGGCCCCGGCCGCTCCCCCGCATCCAGCCGGGCCAGCAGCAGCAGGTCGGCGGCCAGCCCCTGGAGCCGTACGGTGTCCCGCACCGCGCCCTCCACATCGAGCAGCTCCGGGTGCGCCGCGCCCACTTCCAGCTGCGTCCGCAGCGAAGCGATCGGACTCCGCAGCTCGTGCGACGCATCGGCGACGAACCGCCGCTGCCGCTCCACCGAGGCCTCCAGCGCCGCGAGCGTCTCGTTGGTCGTCACCGCCAGCCGCGCCACCTCGTCGTGCGTGTCGGGCTCCGGCACCCGCCGCGACAGGTCCTCGGAGGCGGTGATCGCGGCCATCTCGCGCCTGATCCCCTCCACGGGCCGCAGGGACCGGCGCGTCACGAGCCAGGTGACCCCGGCCACCACCACGAGCAGCGCCGGCAGGCCGATCAGCATGGCCTCCCGCACCGTGCCGACGGCGTCCTGCTCGGGAGCCAGCGGCGCACCGGCGTACACCGTGACGGTCTCGCCCCGGGGCGTCGTCGCCTCGACGGCGGCGAACCGGTAGTCGGCCCGGTCGCCGTCCACGGTCGCGCTCCCCGACGACAGCCGGGGGTCGTCACCCGAGACCTCTCCCCGCCCGGGGTCGTCGCCGTCACCGTCCCCCGCGCCGCCCCCGACCCTGACCTCGGGGCTCCCGGCCCCCTCGATCGCCTCCAGGTCCTCGCTGACGGCCACCACCTTCCCGTCCTCCCCCACCACCTGCCCGGGACGGCCGTCGGGCCACTCCACATCCGCGTACGGACGCCCCACGGCCACCTGCGAGGCCACGTTCTGGGCGTCGGCCTCGGCCTGGAGGTCGGCCTGGTCGATCAGGTTGGCCCGCAGCACCAGCAGCACGGCCAGCCCGGCGGCCACCAGCGCCACCGCGACGACCACGGTCGCCCCGAGCGCCGCCCTGGCCCGTACCGACCCGAAGAGCCGCCTCATCCCGCCACCAGCCGGTACCCGGCGCCGCGCACCGTCTGAATCCGCTCCGCTCCCAGCTTCCGGCGCAGGGCGCTCACGTACACCTCGACGATGTTCGGATCGCCTTCGTAGGCGAAGTCCCACACGTGCTCCAGGATCTGCGCCTTGCTGACGACCTCGCCGGCCCGCACGACGAACTGCTCCAGTACGGCGAACTCCTTGGCCGTGAGCACGACTTCGTCCTCCCCGGCATACACGCGCCGGCCGGCGGTATCCATCCGCAGGTTCCCCACCGCGACCACCGGCGAGGCCCCGGCGCTCGCCCGCCGCCGCAGCAGCGCCTTGACCCGGGCGACGAGAACCACGTACGAGAACGGCTTCGTCAGGTAGTCGTCGGCGCCCGTGTCGAGCCCCTCCGCCTCGTCGTACTCCCCGTCCTTGGCGGTCAGCATCAGGATCGGCACGTCATTTCCCGCGGCCCGCAGCGCCGCGCACACCCGGTACCCGTTCATGCCGGGCAGCATGATGTCCAGGATGACGAGGTCGTACGAGCCCTCCCCGGCCCGGTGCAGCCCTTCGAGCCCGTCGTGCACCACATCCACGGCGAAGCCCTCGGCGGTGAGCCCCTTGGCCAGGGCCACCGCGAGCCGCCTCTCGTCCTCCACGATCAACAAGCGCATGCGCCAAGGTTCGCAAACCGAACCTGAAGACGCCTTCAGCCGGCTTCAGCCGCCCTTCAGCATCACTCGGCCAGGTTGGTCCCCGTAGCGACCGACCACTCTGGAGGAACCCTCATGAAGCGCAAGCTCGTCATCGCCACCGCCGCCACCGCCCTGCTCTTCGGCGGCACCGCGACCGCGTTCGCCACGTCGGACGACGACGCGAAGCCGGCGCCGGCCACGAGCACGATCACCCTCGACGAGGCGACGGCAGCGGCCGTGAGGTCCACGCCGGGCACGGTCGCCGGCGCCGAACTGGACGGCGACGACCCGGTCTGGGAGATCGACGTCTTCGGCGAGGACACCAAGTGGCACGACGTGGAGGTGGACACCAGGACCGCGAAGGTGGTCCACGTCCACACCGAGGACGACGAGGACCGCGACCGGGCCCCGAAGAACGCGAAGGTCACCATGGACGAGGCCGTGGCGGCGGCCCTCGAGGCCCAGCCGGGCACGCTGACGTCCATCGGCCTGGACGGCAACGCCTGGGAAGCCGAGGTCCGGTCCGAGGGCGGCAAGCAGCACGAGCTGAACATCGACGCGACCACAGCCAAGGTGACCCCGGACCAGGACGACGCGGACGACGCGGACGACGACAACGACTCCGACTGACGCCGACCACCCCGCAGACCGCCCACCGGCGTGAGCGGGCGGGACGCGCGGGGGCGGTGGCCGGGACGTGCCGCGCTCACCCGGGGGCGCCCCCGGCCTCCCGGCCGGAGCCCCCGGGGCGCGCGGCACCCGCACCGCACCGCCCACCGGCGCGAAGGGGCGGGACGCACGGGGTGCCCGGGTGGTGAAGCGTGGGGTGTGCGCAGGGAGCGGGCGTCGTACGGAGAAAGCCAATCCGCGGCTGAATCACGCAGTCCCGAACGCGGCCCCCGGAGCGGCCCGCCCCCGCCCCACGGCGCCGGCCGTACCCACCCGCCCGCTCACGCCTCGGTGATCCCCGCCACCAGCTCGTCCGCCGCCGCGTAAGGATCCAGCTCCCCCGCCACGATCCGCTCCGCCAGCGCTCCCAGCCGCCGGTCGCCCCGCAGATCGCCGATCCGCTCCCGCAGCGCGGTGACCGCGATCGTCTCGACCTCGTGCGCCGCCCGCTTCGCCCGCCGCTCCGCCAGCACCCCGTGCTCCTCCATCCACGCCCGGTGCTTCTCCAGCGCCCCGACGACCTCGTCGACACCCTCGCCCCGCGCCGCCACCGTCTTCACGATCGGCGGCCGCCAGTCCCCGGGCCCCCGGGACTCCCCGAGCCCCAGCATGTGGTTGAGCTCCCGCACGGTCGCGTCGGCCCCGTCCCGGTCGGCCTTGTTCACGACGTACACGTCACCGATCTCCAGGATCCCCGCCTTCGCGGCCTGGATCCCGTCCCCCATCCCCGGCGCCAGCAGCACCACGGACGTGTCCGCCTGCGAGGCGATCTCCACCTCCGACTGCCCGACACCCACCGTCTCGACCAGCACCACGTCGCAGCCCGCCGCGTCCAGCACCCGGATGGCCTGCGGCGCGGCCCAGGCCAGCCCGCCCAGGTGTCCCCGCGTGGCCATCGACCGGATGTAGACCCCCGGATCCGACGCGTGCTCCGACATCCGCACCCGGTCACCCAGCAGCGCGCCGCCGCTGAACGGCGACGAGGGATCCACCGCCAGCACCCCGACCCGCTTGCCGGCCCGCCGGTACGCCGACACGAGCGCCGACGTGGAAGTCGACTTGCCGACTCCCGGTGACCCCGTGAGCCCCACCACATACGCGCCGCCGGCGAGCGGAGCCAGCGCCGCCATCACCTCACGCAGTTGCGGGGACGCCCCCTCCACCAGCGAGATCAGCCGGGCAACGGCCCGGGGCCGGCCCTCTCGCGCCTGAGCCACCAGCCCGGGGACGTCCTGCATCACAATTCCGCTCCTTGATCGGCGAACCGACGTACCTGCAAAGGCGTACCTGCAAGGCGCGCCCGCGAAGACGCGCCGTAAAGGGGTTACTTGCCCGCGACCTTGATGATCAGCGCATCACCCTGACCACCGCCACCGCACAGCGCGGCCGCACCGACGCCCCCGCCCCGCCGCTTCAGTTCGAGCGCCAGGTGCAGCACGACCCGCGCGCCGGACATTCCGATGGGGTGTCCCAGAGCGATCGCGCCACCGTTGACGTTCACCTTTTCCGGGGAAATTCCGAGGTCCTTCATTGACTGGACCGCAACCGCGGCGAAGGCCTCGTTGATCTCCACGAGGTCAAGGTCCTCGACTCCGATCCCCTCCTTGCCGAGCGCGTGCGCGATGGCGTTGGAAGGCTGCGACTGGAGCGAGTTGTCGGGCCCGGCCACGTTCCCGTGGGCCCCGATCTCGGCGATCCACTCCAGCCCGAGCTCCTCCGCCCTGGCCTTGCTCATGACCACCACGGCCGCCGCGCCGTCCGAAATCTGCGAAGCGGTCCCGGCGGTGATCGTCCCGTCCTTGGCGAAAGCGGGACGCAGCCTGCCCAGCGACTCGGCGGTCGTCTCGGGCCGGATTCCCTCGTCCTTCGAGAAAAGGACCGGCTCGCCCTTGCGCTGCGGAATCTCGACGGGCGTGATCTCCGCCTCGAAGAGGCCGTTCTTCTGCGCGGCGGCGGCCCGCTGGTGCGAAAGCGCCGCGAATTCGTCCTGCGGTCCGCGCGCGATTCCGAGCCGGGTGTTGTGCTTCTCGGTCGACTCCCCCATCGCGATGCCCTCGAAGGAGTCGGTGAGCCCGTCGTGCGCCATCGAGTCGAGCATCTCGATCGCGCCGTACTTGAAGCCCTCACGGGACTTGGGCAGCACGTGAGGGGCGTTCGTCATGGACTCCTGGCCACCGGCGACGACGACGTCGAACTCACCGGCGCGGATCAGCTGGTCGGCCAGCGCGATCGCGTCGAGCCCCGACAGACAGACCTTGTTGACGGTCAGAGCGGGTACGGCCATGGGAATCCCGGCCTTCACCGCCGCCTGACGGGCGGGAATCTGCCCCGCCCCGGCCTGCAGCACCTGCCCCATGATCACGTACTGGACCTGGTCCCCGCCGATGCCGGCCCGCTCCAGGGCGGCCTTGATGGCGAACCCGCCGAGGTCCGCGCCGGAGAAGGACTTCAGCGAGCCGAGCAGCCGGCCCATGGGCGTACGGGCACCGGCGACGATGACAGACGTAGTGCGGTTCGTTCCAGGCATGAGGCACGGCCCCTTGGGATGAGGAGTGAACGAGGGTTTACCTCAATGTACTGAGCGGTACGGGCCCGGTCACCGGGCAGCGAGTGTGATCGCGCGCACGTTGCGTAACCACTCCGATCGCGCTGCACTGAACCCATGCTGACGCGAATCGACCACATCGGAATCGCCTGTTTCGACCTCGACAGGACCATCGAGTTCTACCGCTCGACCTATGGCTTCCAGGTGTACCACTCGGAGGTCAACGAGGAGCAGGGCGTGCGTGAGGCCATGCTCAAGATCAACGAAACGTCCGACGGCGGCGCCACGTACCTCCAGCTCCTGGAGCCCACCAGGGAGGACTCCGCGGTGGGAAAGTGGCTGGCCAAGAACGGTGAGGGGGTCCACCACATCGCCTTCGGCACCCCGGACGTGGACGCCGACGCGGCGGACGCCCGCGACAAGGGCGTACGGGTCCTCTACGACGAGCCCCGCATCGGTTCGATGGGGTCCCGCATCACGTTCCTGCACCCCAAGGACTGCCACGGCGTCCTGACGGAACTGGTCACTTCGGCCCCTTCCGCCCCCGAGGAGCACTGACCCCCGGATTCCACGGCCGGTAGAGTGGGCGGTTCCGGTCCGGGGCCGGACCGGGGCCTGTGACTCATGCCCCGCAGTTGATCTGACACCATTCCCCCCGGGGGGCCGCCCGTTCCGGGGTGGCGCTTGTTCGGAGAGTCGGAAGAGTTGCGACCAGGGGACGGATGGGACCGCGCAGTGCGGGGCTACGAACGCCAGGAGAGCCACCAGCGGGGTGAAACCGACCATCTCTCGCGGTTCGAAGCCGAGATGGACCGGCTGAAGACCGAGCGGGAGAAGGCGGTTCAGCACGCCGAGGATCTCGGCTACCAGGTCGAGGTGTTGCGCGCCAAGCTCCACGAGGCGCGCCGCAACCTCGCGTCCCGTCCTGCCTACGACGCGGCGGACATCGGTTACCAGGCCGAGCAGTTGCTGCGTAACGCCCAGGTCCAGGCCGACCAGCTGCGCACCGACGCCGAGCGCGAACTGCGCGACGCCCGGGCGCAGACGCAGCGGATCCTCCAGGAGCACGCCGAGCACCAGGCACGGCTCCAGGCCGAGTTGCACACGGAGGCGGTCACCCGCCGCCAGCGGCTCGACCAGGAGCTCGCCGAGCGCCGGCAGACCGTCGAGGCGCACGTCAACGAGAACGTGGCGTGGGCCGAGCAGCTGCGCGCCCGTACCGAGGCGCAGGCCCGCCGGCTCCTGGAGGAGTCCCGCGCCGAGGCCGAGCAGGCGCTGGCCGCCGCCCGCGCCGAGGCCGACCGGGTCGCCCAGGAGGCCCGCCGGCGCCTCGGCGCCGAGGCCGAGAACGCCCGCGCCGAGGCGGAAGCGCTTCTGCTGCGCGCCCGCAAGGACGCCGAACGCCTGCTGAACGCCGCCTCGAACCAGGCGCAGGAGGCGACGGCCCACGCCGAGCAGTTGCGTACCTCGACGACCGCCGAGTCCGACCAGGCGCGCCGCCAGGCCGCCGAGCTGAGCCGCACCGCCGAGCAGCGGATGCAGGAGGCCGAGACGGCGCTGCGCGAGGCGCGCGCCGAGGCCGAGAAGGTCCTGACCGAGGCGAAGGACGCGGCGGCCAAGCAGTTGACGACGGCCGAGTCCGTCAACGAGCAGCGCACCCGTACGGCCAGGACCGAGATCGCCCGGCTGGTCGCGGAGGCCACGAAGGACGCCGAGGCGCTCAAGGCGGAGGCCGAGCAGGCCCGCGCCGACGCCCGCGCCGAGGCGGAGCGGCTGGTGGCCGAGGCCGCCGAGAAGGCCCGTACGGCCGCCGCCGAGGATTCGGCGGCCCAGCTCGCCAAGGCCGCCCGTACCGCCGAGGAGGTCCTGACCAAGGCGTCCGACGACGCCAGGGAGACCACCCGCAAGGCGTCCGAGGAGGCCGAGCGGATCCGCCGCGAGGCCGAGGCGGAGATCGAGCGGCTGCGCAGCGAGGCGGCGGCCCAGGCCGACCAGCTCAAGGGCGCGGCCAAGGACGACACCAAGGAGTACCGGGCCAAGACGGTCGAGTTGCAGGAGGAGGCGCGCAGGCTGCGCGGCGAGGCCGAGCAGCTGCGGGCCGAGGCGGTCGCCGAGGGCGAGCGGATCCGCGGCGAGGCCCGCCGCGAGGCCGTGCAGCAGATCGAGGAGGCGGCCAGGACCGCCGAGGAGCTGCTGACCAAGGCGCGGGGCGACGCGGACGAGCTGCGCACGTCCGCCGCAGCCGAGAGCGAGCGCGTGCGCGGCGAGGCGGTCGAGCGCGCCACGGCGCTGCGCAAGCAGGCCGAGGAGACCCTGGAGCGCACCCGCGCCGAGGCCGAGCAGCTGCGCACCGAGGCCGAGGAGCAGGCGGCGGGCACCACCGCCGACGCCGAGGAGGCCGCCCGCGCGCTGCGCGAGGAGGCCGAGCGCGCCGTCGCCGCCCGCCAGGCCGAGGCCGCCGAGGAGCTGGCCCGGCTGCACGCCGAGGGCGAGCAGCGCGTCGCCGCCGCCGAGCAGGCGCTGGGCGAGGCCAGGGCCGAGGCCGAGCGGCTGCGCCGGGAGGCCGGCGAGGAGATCGAGCGGCTGCGCACCGAAGCGGCGGAGCGGGTGCGTACGCTCCAGGCGCAGGCCGAGACGGAGGCGGAGCGGCTGCGCACCGAGGCGGCCGCCGACGCCTCGCAGTCGCGCGCCGAGGGCGAGGCCGTCGCCGTACGGCTGCGCGGCGAGGCGTCGAACGAGGCGGAGCGGCTCAAGGCGGAGGCGCAGGAGAGCGCGGACCGGATGCGCGCGGAAGCCGCGTCCGCCGCCGAGCGTGTCGCCACCGAGGCCGCCGAGGCGCTGGCCGCCGCCCAGGAGGAGGCCGCGAGGCGCCGCCGGGAGGCCGAGGAGACACTGGCCGCCGCCCGCGAGGAGGCCGAGCGGGAGCGTACGCAGGCCCGCGAGCAGAGCGAGGAGCTGCTGGCGTCCGCCCGCAAGCGGGTCGAGGACGCGCAGGCCGAGGCGCAGCGCCTGGTCCAGGAGGCGGACTACCGGGCGACCGAGCTGGTCGCCGCCGCCGAGCAGACCGCGCAGCAGGTACGGGACGCGGTGGCCGGGCTGCACGAGCAGGCCGAGGAGGAGATCGCCGGGCTGCGCAGCGCCGCCGAGCACGTGGCGGAGCGTACGAAGACCGAGGCGCAGGAGGAGGCGGACCGGCTCCGCGCCGAGGCGTACGAGGAGCGGGAGCGGGCCACCGAGGACGCGATCGGGATGCGCCGGCGGGCGCAGGAGGAGACGGACGCCGCGAAGGCGCTCGCGGAGCGCACGGTCGGGGACGCGATCGCGGAGGCGGAGCGGCTGCGTTCCGACTCCTCCGAGTACGCCCAGAGGCTCCGTACGGAGGCGTCCGACGCGCTGGCTTCGGCCGAGCAGGACGCGGCCCGTTCGCGCGCCGAGGCCCGCGAGGACGCCAACCGCATCCGCAACGAGGCGGCGGCGCAGGCGGACCGGCTGATCGGCGAGGCGACGGGCGAGGCCGAGCGCATGGCGGCCGAGGCCGTGCAGTCGCTGACGGCCGCCGGGCAGGACGCGGCCCGGATGCGGGCCGAGGCCGAGCAGATCAAGGCGGACGGCGAGGCCGGGGCCGAGCGGTTGCGGACCGAGGCGCGCGAGGAGGGCGAACGCGTTCTCGACGAGGCGCGCAAGGCCGCCGACAAGCGGCGCGGCGACGCCGCGGCGCAGGCCGACACGCTCGTCTCCGAGGCGAGCGGCGAGGCCGAGCGGATCCTCTCCGACGCGAACGGCGAGGCCGAGCGGCTGCGCGCGGAGGCCGAGCGGGTGCGCGGCGAGGCGCGCCAGGAGGCCGAGCGGATCCTCGACGAGGCGCGTCAGGCGGCGGCCAAGCGGCGCGGCGACGCCGCGGCGCAGGCCGACACGCTCGTCTCCGAGGCGAGCGGCGAGGCCGAGCGGATCCTCTCCGACGCGAACGGCGAGGCCGAGCGGCTGCGCGCGGAGGCCGCCGAGATGGTGGGCTCCGCCCAGCGGGCGGCGGAGCGCATCAGGTCCGACGCCGAGAAGGCCAAGGCGGACGCCGAGGGGGCGGCGGAGCGGATGCGCGGCGACGCGCGCGCCGAGGCCGACCGGCTGCTCGACGAGGCGCGTCAGGCGGCGGCCAAGCGCCGCTCGGACGCCGCCGAGCAGGCCGACCAGCTGATCGCGAAGGCCCGGGAGGAGGCGCTGCTCACCGCGACGCGGGCCGAGGAGCAGGCCGACACGATGGTCGGCGCGGCCCGCAAGGAGGCCGAGCGGCTGGTGGCGGAGTCGACGGTCGAGGGCAACTCCCTGGTGGAGAAGGCCCGCACGGACGCCGACGAGCTGCTGGTCGGGGCCCGCAGGGACGCGACCGCCATACGGGAGCGGGCGGAGGAGCTGCGCTCCCGCACGGAGAGCGAGATCGAGGAGCTGCACGACCGGGCCCGCCGGGAGACGTCCGAGCAGATGCGGACGGCGGGCGAGCGTGTCGACAAGCTGGTGAAGGCCGCGACGGAGCAGCAGGCCGAGGCCGAGGCGAAGGCGAAGACGATGATCTCCGAGGCGAGTTCGGAGGCGGGCAAGGTCCGTATCGCCGCGGTGAAGAAGGCCGAGGCGCTGCTCAAGGAGGCCGAGCAGAAGAAGGCCGAGCTGGTACGGGAGGCCGAGCGGATGCACGCGGAGGCCGAGGCCGAGGCGGCGCGCATGGTCGAGGAGGGCCGGCGCGAGCTCGACGTGCTCGTACGCCGCCGCGAGGACATCCAGACCGAGATTTCCCGTGTCCAGGACGTGCTGGAGGCGTTGGAGTCTTTCGAGACTCCTGCGGGGGGTGGCAAGGCGACCTCGAACAGCGGCTCCGCCGCAGGTGGAGTCAGAGCGGGGGCAGCGTCGGGCAGCGCTCGTTCGGGTGGCAAGACTTCGGACAGTTAGCCACTCGAAAGAGGTGTCATTCTCCGGACCAAACCTGCATTGGCTCGGTGACACGCCGTCCGGGCCCCTAGGATTCCCCCTAACACCCCACCGGTCTCATTCGACAGGAACCCAGGAACCCCATGAGCGACACTTCCTCCCCCTTCGGCTTCGAGCTCGTGCGGCGTGGTTACGACCGCGGTCAGGTGGACGACCGCATTACCAAACTCGTCGCCGACCGTGACAGCGCTCTGGCCCGAATCACTGCTCTGGAAAAGCGCATCGAGGAGCTCCACCTCGAGACACAGAACGCCCAGGCCCAGGTCAGCGACGCCGAGCCGTCGTACGCCGGTCTCGGTGCGCGTGTCGAGAAGATCCTCCGTCTCGCCGAGGAGGAGGCGAAGGACCTGCGTGAGGAGGCCCGTCGCGCCGCCGAGCAGCACCGCGAGCTCGCCGAGTCCGCCGCGCAGCAGGTGCGCAACGACGCCGAGTCGTTCGCCGCCGAGCGCAAGGCGAAGGCCGAGGACGAGGGCGTCCGTATCGTCGAGAAGGCCAAGGGGGACGCCTCGACGCTGCGCAGCGAGGCACAGAAGGACGCGCAGCAGAAGCGCGAGGAGGCGGACGCCCTCTTCGAGGAGACCCGTGCCAAGGCCGCCCAGGCCGCCGCGGACTTCGAGACGAACCTGGCCAAGCGCCGCGAGCAGTCCGAGCGCGACCTGGCTTCGCGCCAGGCCAAGGCCGAGAAGCGGCTGGCCGAGATCGAGCACCGCGCCGAGCAGCTGCGCCTGGAGGCCGAGAAGCTGCGTACGGACGCGGAGCGCCGGGCCCGTCAGACGGTGGAGACCGCGCAGCGCCAGGCCGAGGACATCGTCGCCGACGCCAACGCCAAGGCCGACCGGATCCGCAGCGAATCGGAGCGCGAGCTGGCGGCGCTCACCAACCGCCGCGACTCGATCAACGCGCAGCTGACCAACGTCCGCGAGATGCTGGCGACGCTGACCGGTGCGGCCGTCGCCGCCGCCGGTGCGCCGGCCGACGACGAGCCGATCACCCGCGGCGTCCCGGCGCAGCAGACCCGCTAGTCCGAAGCGGAAGCAAGCAGGCCGTAAAAGCCTCGAAGGCCCCCTGCCATTCCGGTGGCGGGGGGCCTGGTGCGCCCTTAGCGTGGCGGGCATGATTGAGCTGACGGGCCTGACGAAGCGTTACGGCGAGAAGGTGGCCGTCGACCGTCTGACCTTCACCGTACGGCCGGGCATCGTGACCGGCTTCCTGGGCCCGAACGGCGCGGGCAAGTCGACGACCATGCGGATGCTGCTGGGACTGGACAACCCGACGGCGGGCGACGTGCGCATCGACGGGAAGCGTTACGCCGAACTCAAGGATCCCCTGAAGTACATCGGCGCGCTCCTCGACGCCAAGGCGATGCACGGCGGCCGCAGCGCGTACCACCACCTGCTGTGCCTGGCCCAGAGCAACGGCATACCCCGCCGCAGGGTCTCCGAGGTCCTCGAGACGGTGGGCCTGACGGCCGTCGCCAAGAAGCGCGCGAAGGGCTTCTCGCTCGGCATGGGCCAGCGGCTCGGCATCGCGGGCGCGCTGCTGGGCGATCCCGAGATCCTCATGTTCGACGAGCCGGTGAACGGGCTCGACCCCGAGGGCATCCACTGGATCCGCAATCTGATGAAGTCGCTGGCGGGCCAGGGCCGTACGGTCTTCGTCTCCTCCCACCTGATGAGCGAGATGGCGCTCACCGCCGACCACCTGGTCGTCATCGGCCAGGGCAGGCTGCTCGCCGACACGTCCATGGCCGACTTCATCCGGGAGAACTCGCGCAGTTACGTGCGGCTGCGCTCCCCGCAGCAGGAGCGGCTGCGCGATGTCCTGCACGAGGCCGGGATCACGGCGGTCGGCAGGGGTGACGGCGTGCTGGAGGCGGACGGCGCGACCTCGGAGCAGCTCGGCGAACTCGCCGCCCGCCACCAGCTCGTACTCCACGAACTGAGCCCCCAGCAGGCCTCGCTGGAGGAGGCGTTCATGCAGCTGACCGCGGGGTCCGTGGAGTACCACGCGCATACGGACGGCGGGGTGCCGCAGACGCCCGGGGCCGGCTGGGGCGCCGGCGTGCAGCAGCAGAAGAAGAAGGGGGTCTGAGCCATGGCGGTCGCGCAGGTGCTCACGTCGGAATGGACCAAGATCAGATCGGTTCGGTCCACGGTGTGGACGCTCGGTCTCGCCGCGGTGGTCACGATCGGCCTCGGTGTGCTGATCAGTATTCTCTCGAAGAACGAATTCGAGAACCTGCACGCACAGGACAAGCTCGCCTTCGATCCCACTTTCGTGAGTTTCGCCGGAACGAGCCTCGGCCAGCTCGCAATGATCGTTTTCGGCGTACTCGTCGTGTCGAACGAGTACAGCACCGGAATGATCCGCATGTCGCTCTCCGCGGTCCCGCAGCGCGGCACCTTCCTCTTCGGCAAGATCACCGTCGCCACGGCGCTCGCCCTGGCCGTCGCGATGGTCACGAGTTTCGCCTCCTTCTTCCTCGGCCAGGCGATGCTGGGCGACCTGAGAGCGGACATCGGCGACCCGGGCGTCCTGCGCGCGGTGATCGGCGGCGGGCTCTACATGACCCTGATCGCGCTGTTCTCGATGGGCGTCGCCACCATGCTGCGCAGCCCGATGCTCGCGCTCGGCATCCTGATGCCGGTCTTCTTCCTCCTCGCGCCGATCCTGGGCAACGTCTCCGCTACCAAGAAAATCGGCCAGTACCTTCCCGACCAGGCGGGCAGCAAGATCATGCAGGTGGTACCGCCGCTCGACGGCGACGCGCCGTACGGCCCGTGGGGCGGACTGCTGATCATGGTGGCGTGGGTCGTCGTGGCCCTGGCGGGCGGATACGTCCTGCTGAAGAAGCGGGACGCGTGAATCCGGCGGCCGCTTCCCCGGCTTAGCAGGAACCGTCAACGGCTGGTTATCCTCCTAACCCTTACGGGGGCGCGTTCGGCCATGCGGTCACAGCCCCGACGACCCGACCTGTCGATGGGGCTGCACACACATGATCGAGGCAGTCGGCCTGACGAAGCGCTACGGCGCCAAGACAGCCGTGCACAACCTTTCCTTCCAGGTGCGCCCGGGCACGGTGACGGGCTTCCTCGGCCCCAACGGCTCCGGCAAGTCCACGACGATGCGCATGATCCTCGGGCTCGACGAGCCCACCGCGGGCCATGTCACCATCGGCGGCCACCCCTTCCGCAAGCTGCCCAACGCCCCCCGGCAGGTCGGCGCCCTGCTCGACGCCAAGGCCGTGCACGGCGGGCGCAGCGCCCGCAACCACCTGCTGTCGCTGGCGCAGCTCTCCGGCATCCCCGCCCAGCGGGTCGACGAGGTGCTCGGGGTCGTCGGCCTCCAGGACGTCGCCAGGCGACGCTCCAACGGCTTCTCGCTCGGCATGGGGCAGCGCCTGGGCATCGCGGCGGCGCTGCTCGGCGACCCGCAGGTGCTGCTCTTCGACGAGCCGGTCAACGGCCTCGACCCCGAGGGCATCCTGTGGGTCCGCAACCTCATGAAGACGCTGGCCTCCGAGGGCCGTACGGTCTTCGTCTCCAGTCACCTCATGAGCGAGATGGCGCTCACCGCCGACCACTTGATCGTGATCGGGCGCGGGCAGCTGCTCGCCGACATGAGCGTCAAGGACTTCATCTCCGCCAACTCCGCGGACTTCGCCCGGGTGCGTACGCCGCAGACCGAGCCGCAGCAGCGCGAGAAGCTGTCCTCGGTGCTGACCGAGGCCGGCGGGCACGTCATGACCGAACAGGACGGTGCGCTGCGCGTCACCGGTCTGCCGCTGCCGCGGATCAGCGACCTCGCGCACGGGGCCGACGTACGGCTGTGGGAGCTCTCGCCGCACCAGGCCTCGCTGGAGGAGGCGTACATGCGGATGACCCAGGGCGCGGTGGACTACCGCTCGACGGCCGACCAGCTGGCCGGCTTCCAGCCGCCCCAGCCCGGTGGTTACGCCCCGTCCGCGCCGCCCGTGCCGCAGCAGGGCTGGTACGCCCCGCCGCCGCCCCAGGCCGGCGGGCAGCAGCCCTTCGCGGGCGCCCCCCTGCCGCCCGGCCAGGCACCCGTGCCCGGTTACGCGCCCGCTCCGGGCCAGAACCCGTACGCGGCACCTCCCGCCCCGGCGGCGCCCCCCGCGCCCGCTCCGGCGCCCGCCGCCCCCCACCCGACCAAGAGCGACAGCGACAGCCCCGAGGACGCCCGATGACGACCCCGTACCAGCAGCAGGCCCCGCAGCAGTACCCGCCGCAGGGCGTCGCGTCGTACGTCTCGCCGATCCCGGTGCGCAGGGCGACGCTCGGGGACGCCCTCGCCTCCGAGTGGACGAAGATCCGGTCGGTGCGCTCCACGGTGTGGACGCTCGGCGTGATGATCCTGCTCGTCCTCGGCATCGGACTGCTCTCGACGCTGCTCATCTCCTCGTCCGGCGCCGACCTCGACGGGACCCCGGTCCTGAGCCTCGGCTTCTTCGGCGTACTGCTCGGTTCCATCCCGGTGATCACACTCGGCGTGATGACCGTCGCGTCCGAGTACGGCACGGGCATGATCCGCACGACCCTCACGGCGTGCCCCAGCCGCGCCCGGGTGCTGACCGCCAAGTCGATCGTCTTCTTCGCGCTGGCCTTCGTCATCACACTGGTGACCACCGCCGTCGTCGGGGCGCTCCAGACCGCGATGCTGGACGGCGCCACGACCACCGGCGAGGACTGGCTGCGCGCGACGGTCGGCGTCAGCCTCTACATCGCGACGCTCGGCCTGCTCTCGCTCGCCGTCGGCTCGCTCATCCGCCACTCGGCGGGCGCGATCACCATCATGATCGGCGTGGTGCTGCTGCCTCTGGTGCTGGCGATGTTCATGTTCTCCGAGTCGCTGACCGACCTTCAGCAGGCGCTCTTCGAGTACTCGATCCCCAACCAGCTCGGTGTCTTCTACGACGCCTCGGTCACCCCGTCGGGACCGTCGGGGTGGGACCCGCTGTGGATCCTGGCGGGCGTGACCGCCGTGACGCTCGGCGGTGCCTTCCTGGCTCTGGAGAAGCGCGACGTGTGACCCCCGCGACGCCTGACCGCGGCCCGGCGCGCCGGTCAGTAGCGCGGGGCGTTGCGGGACCGCTGCACCTTCGAGGTGCGGCGGTCCTTCGCGTTCCAGCACGCCTTGTGCCAGTGCCTGCGGTCGTCGACGCCGCCGTACTCGGACCAGGCCACCAGGTGCGGCACCCCGGACGGGATCTCCTGGTCGCAGCCCGGGCAGCGGTAGCGCTTGCCGGCCGCGTTCGCGCCGGCGACCCGGCGCACCGACCACTCCTCGCCCTGCCACCACTCGGTGCTCTGGAGCCCGAACCTGTCTCCTGCCGTGCCGCTCCGGGGCTCGGTCGGGTTCTCGCCGCCCTTGGGGCGGTTGCGACGCGGGGACACCTGAAACCTCACGGGTCGAAAGGAAGTGGCTCTCCCAAGCCTAGGGCCATTCGGCCGGGGCACCCGTACCGCACCGCGTACGGGCCCGCCGCCCGCGGGTTCCGGCTTACCGGAAAATCGCAACAACTTCTCACGTGGCCGTGCCTTTGGCACGTGTCAGGCGTTGTTGCCGGTGAAGGGGGATGCCGCGTCGGCCGCAAGGAGGCAGAAGGCGATGCGTGTCGGAACGTTTGTACTGGCAGCCCAGTTCCCGGGCCAGGGCCAGGGAGAAGCGCTGCACCGGGCGGTGCGGTCGGCCGAGGTCGCCGAGGAGTGCGGGCTGGACTCGGTCTGGCTCGCGGAGCACCATTTCGTGCCGTACGGCGTGTGCCCCTCCGCGGTGACCCTCGCCGCACTGCTGCTCGGCCGCACCCGGCGGATCCGCGTGGGCACGGCGGTCAGCGTCCTGCCGACCGTCCATCCGGTCGCCCTGGGCGAGCAGGCCGCGCTGCTGCACCTCACCTCCGGCGGGCGCTTCACGCTCGGCGTCGGGCGGGGCGGGCCGTGGGTGGACCTGGAGGTGTTCGGTCAAGGACTGGCGGCGTACGAGCACGGTTTCCCCGAATCGCTGGACCTGCTGCTGCGGTGGTTGCGCGAGCCGCGCGTCGGGGCGCGGGGAGAGCGGTTCGACTTCCGCCAGGTCGCCGTCGTACCCAGGCCGGACGAGCTGCTGCCGACGGGCCCCGGAGGGCCGGAGGCACCCGGGGGCCCCGAGGTCGTGGTCGCCTGCACCTCGCCCAAGAGCGTGCGGCTGGCGGCCGAACGCGGGCTGCCGATGCTGCTCGGCATGCACTGCGGCGACGAGGACAAGGCGGAGATGGTCACGCTGTGGCGCAGGCACGCGCTCGCCGCGGGACACGAACCGGAGACGGTCGCGCGGGCGGGCCATGTCTCGGCCGGAGTGGCGCAGATCGCGGGCAGTGCGGCCGACGCCACGGAGACCCTGACGAAGGCGATGCCCGGCTGGCTCAAGCAGGGGCTCGACGCCCATGTGACGGTGGACGGGCGGCACCGCGCGATGCGGGACCCCGTCGCCTACACGGAGATGCTGTGCCGGCTGCACCCGGTGGGTCCGCCGCGGCTGGCCGCCGACCGGCTGGCGGCCACCGCGGAACGGACCGGCATCACACGCTTCGCACTGCTCGTCGAAGGGTCGGGTGACCTCGCGGCCACCGAGGAGAACGTACGGCTGCTGGGGTCCGAGGTGCTTCCCCTGCTGTCCTGACCCCGTCGGCCCGGAAGGCCCGGCCCGGCGGGACACTGCCGCTCCGCATCAGTCGTGCGACTCCCACGACGCGGAGCGGCAGCGTTGTCTCAGCAGTCCCGCAGTTCCGGTGACTGGTTGAGCAGCTGACCCCTGATCGAGGTGAAGCGGACGAGCCGCTCGTCCGAAGAGGAGTCCAGCGGGAACACCGCTACGCGGTGGCAGTTCTGGAAAGCAAGACGTACGCCGAAGTGCCGCTGGAGCGCACCGCGAATCGCGTCACTCGCGAGTGCGCGCAGCAGCTGACCACGAGCCTGCTCGTTTGGCGGAGGCGTCTGGTTGTCGGCGAACTCTCCACCGTCGACCTTCAGCTGTGCCACCAGAGAGCTGATCATCTCCCATGCGTAGGGCAGGGAGGTCCGGACGCAGTCGACGAAGGCGGCTTCGTCGACATCGCCTCGCTCGGCCTGTTCCAACAGTGCCGGTGAGACGTCGAGCGACATGGGTTCTCCTCTCGCGACCCCGGGCCGGGGTCTTACGGGCAGGGAAGGCGGACGACGACGCAGGGTGCACGTACGACGACCTCCTGCATCCAAGTTAAGCGTGCGATCCGGACCGCACCAGGAGATTGGGAACACAACCGGCCAACAACGAACGGGGGCTTACTGGGCGAATCGCGTGGAGCACGGGTAGTCGAGTAGCGTTGCGCCCCATGCGTCTCGTCATTGCCCGCTGCTCCGTGGACTACGCGGGCCGGCTCACCGCCCACTTGCCCTCCGCTCCCCGTCTGATCCTGGTGAAGGCGGACGGCAGCGTCTCGATCCACGCCGACGACAGGGCGTACAAACCGCTCAACTGGATGTCGCCGCCGTGCACCCTCAAGGAAGGCACCGGAGACGACGCCGGTACCTGGACGGTGATCAACAAGGCGGGCGAGAAACTGATCATCACGATGGAGGAAGTCCTCCACGACTCGTCCCACGAGCTGGGCGTGGACCCCGGGCTCATCAAGGACGGCGTCGAAGCGCACCTCCAGGAGCTGCTCGCCGACCGCATCGAGACCCTCGGCGAGGGCTACACCCTGATCCGGCGCGAATATCCCACCGCCATCGGCCCGGTGGACATCCTGTGCCGCGACGCGGACGGGGCGACGGTGGCGGTGGAGCTGAAGCGGCGCGGTGACATCGACGGCGTCGAACAGCTCACCCGCTACCTCGAACTGCTCAACCGGGACCCGCACCTGGCTCCGGTGAGAGGCGTCTTCGCGGCGCAGGAGATCAAGCCGCAGGCGCGCGTACTGGCGACGGACCGCGGGATCGGCTGCGTCGTACTGGACTACAACGCGATGCGCGGCATCGAGGACGACAAGCTCCGCCTGTTCTGACCTGCTCCCGGCTTACGGCGCTTGCGCCTTGCGGCCTCCGGGGAGGGGCGGGGGCGGGACCCCCTCCGCCCCCGCCCCCGCGCCCTACGCCGGGTTCGCGGGGTCCTGTGCGCTGGACGAGACCGGGGCGCTGTTGCTGGCACTGCCGCCCGTGGTGGAGGTGGTGCCGTCCGTGGTGGTGCCGTCGGTGGTCCCGCCGCTGGTCGTGTCGCCGGTGGTCCCGCCCTCGGTGGTCCCGCCCTCGGAAGTGCCTCCGTCGGCGCCGCCTTCGGAGGTACCGCCCTCGGAGGTTCCACCCGTCGAGGTGGGGCCTCCGGTGGTCGGGCCGCCCGTCGTGGGACCGCCCGTCGTCGGGCCACCGGTCGTGGGACCGCCCGTGGTCGGGCCTCCGGTGGTCGGGCCGCCCGTCGTGGGACCGCCCGTGGTCGGGCCGCCCGTGGTCGGACCGCCGGTCGTCGGGCCGTCCGTCGTCGGATCGTCCGAGGTCGGCGGCTTGCTGCCCGGCGACGAGGAGTCGTCGTCCGTCGGTTTGCCGCTCTTGGACGGACTGCTGCCCGGGGCATCGCTGTCGCCGCTCTCGCCCGGCTGCGGCTGTCCCGACGTACCGGGCCCGACGGGGTGGCGCGGGTCGCCAGGGCGCTCGGTCGAGCCCCGGGTCGGCTCGCCGGCCGGCAGACCGTCCTGTCCATCGTCCTCGGTGGCCGACTGCTCGGTCCTGACCTTGTTGTCCGGCGTCTCGTCGCTGTCCGAGGCCGCGCCCAGGGTCACCACGGTGCCGAGCACGGCGACGAGCAGCGCGCCCGCGCCCGCCGCGACCATGTTGCGCCGCGCGCCGCCGAGCAGGGCGAGACGGCCGCCGGCCGGGGCCTGTGCCGGACGGTGGGTGACCAGCGTGCTGTCCTCGTCCGGCCGTTCGGGCCCGGGCGGCAGCAACAGGGGTACGACCGCCGCCGGTACGCCGCCGGGGGGCGACGCCGACTCCTCGTACCGCGCCGCGGGCACCTCCTCGCCCGCGGGCGTGCGTCCGCCCGGCACGAGCCCGCCGACGCCCGCGCGGGAGCGGTCCGCGACCAGCGCCAGCGCCCTGCGTCCGGCGACGGTGCCGCTCTTGTCGGCCACGGCGCCGCGCATCGCGATGGACGCCTCCAGCTCGACCCGGGCCCGGTCCAGATTGCCCGTGCAGAGCGCGAGGACACCCAACTCGTGGTGGAAGTACGCCTCTTCGGCGACCTCACCCGCGAGGCGCGCGGCTTCGAGCCCGGTCCGCAGGGCCCGCTCCCACGCCCCCCAGCACAGCCCGGCGGCGAAGGCGGGCGCCGCCGTACGGGCGAGCAGGACGGCGGCGCTCGGATGCCCCGCCTCGGTGCCCGGCACCAGCGCGGCCATCGCGGCGAGGACCGCGTCGGCCTCCGCGGCCGCCCGGCCGGGGGTGACCGAGGGGTGCCCGACCCACCAGGCGTAGTGCTGGGCGGCGCTGTGCGCCCGCTCCGTCATGTCGTCCGCGAACCCCGCGGCCTCCAGCTGCGGGGCCACACCGGCCGCCAGCCGGTAGTGCGCGCCGGCCGGCGAGAGCAGGCCGCAGCTCGTCAGCTCGCCGAGCGCGGCGTCCGCGTGGGTGTCCCCCACGAGGGCCGGCAGGTGGGCCTGGTGCGGGATCTCGCCGCCGAGCGCGAGGGCGAAGCGCAGGGTGGCCCGGGCTGACCCGCTCAGCCGGGACGTGAGCAGCGCCACGGGCATCGCTCCCTCGGCGAGCGAGGGCAGCGGCACGTCGTGGCCGCCGTCCGCGTCGAACCGCTGCTCGTCGGAGTACCCGTACTCCTCGAAGACATCGGGGTCGGCGCGCAGCCGGTCGCGCTGGCGCAGCAGCGCACCCGCCTGCACGAAGCGCAGCGGCAGCCCCTCGGACTCGAACCACAGGTCGCCCGCCCAGTTCGCCTCGTCGTCGGTGAGCGGCCGGTCCACGGCCCGTTCGAGGAGTTCCAGACTGGCGCCGCGGCCGAGACCGCCGAGGAAGACCTCCTCGACGTGCGACTCGGGCGAGGGCGGGGCGACATCCGGGGTCGTGGCGAGCAGGAAGGCGCACTCGGGTGTGGCCTCCAGCAGCTCGTCCAGCGCCGCCCCGCCGAACTCCAGGTCGTCGAGGACGACGACGGCACCGATCTCACGGACGAGACCGAGCAGCCCCGCCCGGTCCGGACGGTGCAGCGGCGCGCTGTACACGGCGGCGAACAGGTCGTGCAGCAGCTCTTCGGACGTGCGGTGGTTTCCGCAGAGCCGTACGACGCCGTCGGGCGCGAGGTCCGCGCACTCTTGGGCGACGGCGTCGAGCAGCGCCGTACGGCCGGATCCCGACGGTCCCGTCAGCCGCACCGAACGCCCGCGCGCGAGTAGCCGCACGAGCCTCTCGCGCTCCTCCTGGCGCTCCAGGAGCGGGCGGTCGGGAACGGCCGGCCCCGGCGGTACGGGCGGCGCGGCCGCCCGCAGCAGCTCGGCCCGGTCGTCGGCGCCGTGCCGGACCGGCCGCGCGGGGCGCTCGCCGGGCGGGCAGACTTCGATCTCGCTGCCGTCGACGGGGTTGACGGTGAGCAGGAAGTCGCCCGCGACGACCTGCACGGTGCGGGCGGGCGCGGGCGAGGACGGTCCGCTCCCCTTGGCCTGGCTGTTCTGCGCGAGAACCGGCGGCAGCGCGTCCCGCGGCGGCCGGCGCGCCCCGTCACGGGTGCCGCTCCCGCCGGAACGGTCGTCGTCGCGGCCGTGCTCTTCCGGTCCTCGGTTCAGCGGGTCCATGGTCAAAGCCCCCCAGATGCGTGGCGTGCGGTGGTCCCTCCCGGCCTTTCACACGCTCGCTGTCGCTTCTGGTCCGGTGCCCGCCGTACTCGGGTTCGTCAATCGGCGGGCGACCGAACCCTAGACCTTCGCACAGTATCTGTGAACAAGAGGGGTGCCGCCCCGCCCGGGACGTCACGGTCTCGTGAGGATTGTGCGCCGTCCCGCTCAGACCCTCGGCAGCGATTCGGCCGCGAGGCCGCCCTCGATGGCGAGGATGCGGTGCAGTCTGGTCGCGACCAGCAGGCGCTGCATCTGGGCCGGTACCCCGCGCAGCACGAGCCTGCGGCCCGCCCGCCCGGCGCGCCGGTGGGCGCCCATGATGACGCCCAGGCCGGTGGCGTCCCAGGAGTCCAGCTCGGTCAGGTCCAGCACCAGATCGCCGACTCCGTCGTCGACGGCCGAGTGCAGGGCCGTACGGGCGTCCGCCGCGCTGCGGACGTCGAGGCGGCCCCCGACGACCAGCTCGACGTGATCGCCCCTGATGTGCATATGCGCTCCCCGGGAGTACGTCGGTTTCTCCGTGACTTGGTGTCTTGCTTCTTCCTTGCACCCAACTGACTGCCGTACGGGTAAGGAAGTTGCCGCCCGTAAGCGAACCGATACCGAATTCACTCCTGGGAGTGACCCAGGAGCTGACATGGCGTCAGTGCTTGTAGAAGCCCTGCCCGCTCTTGCGTCCGATGTCACCGGCATCAACCATCCGGCGCATCAGCTCCGGCGGCGCGAACTTCTCGTCCTGCGTCTCCGTGTAGATGTTGCCGGTCGCGTGCAACAGGATGTCGACACCGGTCAGATCGGCGGTGGCGAGCGGTCCCATGGCGTGGCCGAAGCCCAGCTTGCAGGCGGTGTCGATGTCCTCGGCCGACGCGACACCCGACTCGTAGAGCTTGGCGGCCTCGACCACGAGGGCCGAGATGAGGCGGGTGGTGACAAATCCTGCCACATCCCGGTTGACCACGATGCAGGTCTTGCCGACGGACTCGGCGAACTCGCGTGTGCGGGCGAGCGTTTCGTCGCTGGTCTTGTAGCCCCGTACGAGTTCGCAGAGCCGCATCATCGGCACGGGCGAGAAGAAGTGCGCGCCGACGACCCGCTCCGGACGTTCCGTCACCGCCGCGATCTTGGTGATCGGGATGGCGGAGGTGTTGGAGGCGAGGACCGTGTCGTCGCGCACGAGCTTGTCGAGCGTACGGAAGATCTCGTGCTTGACCTCGAGCTTCTCGAAGACGGCTTCGACGACGATGTCGGCGTCGGCGACCGCGTCGAGGTCGGTGGTCGTGGTGATGCGGCCGAGCGCCGCGTCGGCGTCCGCGGCCTCCAGTTTCCCCTTGGACACGAACTTGTCGTACGAGGCCCTGATGCCGTCACGGCCCCGGGTCAGCGCGGCGTCGGTGACATCGCGCAGGACGACGTCCCAGCCCGCCTGCGCCGAGACCTGCGCGATACCGGACCCCATGAGTCCGGCTCCGATGACGGCGAGCTTCCTGGCCACGGCACACCCCTTTGATTCCTTCGGTCTTAACGCCTGTTCACTTCAGGCTCTCCGGCGGAGATTAGCGCCCGTGAGCGGCCGAGTGGCGGTGAAGAGATGCGCGTCACGTCCCACATGGCGGACATCACACCGGCGCTCCTCACGCGGCGGCCCGTACCCCGTAGTTGACCGCCTTCCCGCCCGGTGGCCCCTCCCTCGCGCCGGGGAGGAGGAGTGCCTCCCGGGAGACTCCGGCCGCCTCGGCGACGGTCTCCTGCCCGAGGGTGCGCTCCGGGAAGAGCCCGGCCGCCACCGCGGTGAGCATGCCGTCGTCGCCGCTCTCCGGCCTGATGCTGCCGGCGGCCCTCGCGCCGGGCCGGCGGGACGCGGCGCGGGCGGCGTACGGGGGCGACCGCGCGGGTACGACGATGCCCCGCACGGCGCCTTGATGCCGGCCGCGCCGGTGCCGGTCTCCGTGACGGTGGGCACACGTGTCCTCCGGGAGGCGGGGGCGTGGCTAGGCTCGGCCCCATGGTCAATCTGACGCGCATCTACACCCGTACCGGCGACCGGGGCACCACCGCCCTGGGCGACATGAGCCGCACCGCCAAGACCGATCTGCGGATCTCGGCGTACGCCGACGCCAACGAGGCCAACGCCGTCATCGGGACGGCGATCGCCCTGGGGCAGCTCGACGAAGAGGTCGTGAAGGTCCTGGTCCGGGTCCAGAACGACCTCTTCGACGTGGGCGCGGATCTGTCGACCCCGGTGGTCGAGGACCCGAAGTACCCGCCGCTCCGTGTCGAGCAGGCGTACATCGACAAGCTGGAGGCGGACTGCGACCGCTTCCTGGAGGAGCTGGAGAAGCTGCGCAGCTTCATCCTGCCGGGCGGCACCCCGGGCGCGGCGCTGCTGCACCAGGCGTGCACGGTCGTACGGCGCGCGGAGCGGTCCACGTGGGCGGCGTTCGAGGTGCACGGCGAGGTCATGAACCCGCTGACGGCGACGTATCTCAACCGGCTCTCGGACCTCCTGTTCATCCTGGCCAGGGTGGCGAACAAGGAGGTCGGGGACGTGCTGTGGGTGCCGGGCGGCGAGCGCTAGCCGACGACCGCCCGCGACGGGGCTCTCCCCGGTCCCCGACGCGCCGGACGGGCTTGGATCCTCCTGGCCGCCCGGCGCGTCGGGGACCGGGGACGGGGCGGAGCCCCTCCCGCCCCCGGCTACCCGACCGGCTCCCGCTTCGGGAAGACCGTGTACGCCGTCGCGACGACCACGTTGACACCGATCACGAAGAGCATCTTCTCCTGCCACATCCGCAGCGATCCGATGTCGCCGTCGCCCCCGACGTACCAGACCGCCGCCTGGAGCAGCCCGATCGCGACCACCGCCGCCAGGACCCAGTGGGCCGCGGTCTTCCACTCGTGCACCGCGCGAGCCGTCCCGTACTTCGGCGCCGGCACCGGCGCCGGTCCGCCCACGAAGCGGTGGGCGACCCGGGTGTCGACCCACTTGATGGTGCGGTGGCCCAGCCCCACCGTGAAGCCGATGTAGACGGCGGCGAGTCCGTGCTTCCAGTCCGGCTCGGCGCCGTTCTTCAGGTCGACGGCCGTGACGGTCAGCAGCACGACCTCCAGCAGCGGCTCCATGAGCAGCACGGCCGCCCCGGCGCGCGGCATCCCCGCCAGGTAGCGCAGGGCGAGGCCCCCGGCCAGCAGCACCCAGAAGCCGACCTCGCAGATGATGATCAACGTGACGATCACGGGACTCTCCTCTCCGTTGCGTCCCCACCCTCCCGTCCGCGCAGCCGTGAATCGTCGTCGCCAGTGACGAACCCCCACTGCATCCTTCGATGTAGCCGCGGCTCACCCCGCGCGGGGAGGACGAGCCGGTCCGCACCGTGTTGGATGGTGGCGTGACCCGGTTCCCCCGTACCCACCGCGACGACGTCCTCATCGCGGTGACCGGCCTGCTCGGCGGGGTCCTGCTGTGGGGCCTCGGGCTGCACATCACGCCCGGCCGCGACTTCCTGCCGCCCTGGGTGACGCTCGTGCCGCTCGCCGTGACGGCCTTCCTGGAACTGCTGCGCAGGACGTGCCCCCGTGCGGCCCTGCCCGTCGGTACGCTCGCGGTGGTCGCGGACCAGTTCACCCACGGCAACCTGGCCACCGTCCTCATGTTCACCGACCTGATGTACGCCGCCGTGGTGTACGGAACCCCCGCGTCCGCCCGCCGGATCCCGGTCGTCAGCGGGCTGGCCACCGTCGCCGTCACGATCGCCGCCCTGGCCTGGTACCGCCGGCCGGAAGCACTGCTCCTCGGTGTCGTCACCGGTCTGGTCTCCTTCGCGCCCGCCGTCACCGGCGCCACCCTGCGCAACCACCGCCAGGCGGCCGAGGCGGCGCGGCTGCGCGCCGAACAGACCGCGCTGCTGGCCGAGATCGACCGCGGCCAGGCCATCGTGGCCGAGCGGTCCCGGATGGCGCGCGAGCTGCACGACATGGTCGCCAACCACCTCTCCGCCATCGCGATCCACTCCACGGCCGCGCTGTCCCTGGGGGAGCCGAAAGCGTCGGCGGACGCGCTGGCCGTCATCCGGGAGAACAGCGTCCAGGGCCTGGCCGAGATGCGCCGGCTCATCGGGCTGCTCCGGGACACCGGCGGAGCGGACCGGGAGCCCGCCGTCGCCCCCTCGCTCGACGGACTCGACGCCCTCCTCGGCCAGGTGCGTACGGTCGGCGCCGACAGCGGTCTCGCCTTCGTCCTCGACGACGGACGCGAGGCGGGCGGCCGGCTCCCGGCGCCGGTCGAGATGGCCGCGTACCGGATCGTCCAGGAGTCCCTGACCAATGCCCTCAAGCACGCCTCCCCCGGCACGGTCACCGTCTCGCTCGCCCACACCGACCGGCGGCTGACGGTGCGGGTGACCAGCCCGTACGGAGAGCGGCCCGGCCCGCGCGCACCCGGTTCCGGGGCCGGCCTGGTGGGGATGCGGGAGCGGGTGACGCTGCTCGACGGGACGCTGGAGGCGGGCCCGGTCACCGCGGCGGACGGCACGAAGACCTGGCAGGTACGGGCACAGCTGCCCGCAGAGGACGATACGGAGCTCTTCGCATGACGATTCGGGTACTGGTCGCGGAAGACCAGTCGGCGGTACGGGCGGGCCTGGTGCTCATCCTGAACAGCGCTCCGGACATCGAGGTGGCCGGGGAGGCCGGGGACGGCGAGGCGGCGGTCAGGCTGGCCCGCGAGCTGCGCCCGGACCTGGTGCTGATGGACGTGCAGATGCCGCGTCTGGACGGGGTGTCGGCGACCCGGCAGGTGGTGGCGGAGCGGCTCGCCGACGTCCTGGTGCTGACCACCTTCGATCTGGACGAGTACGTCTTCGGGGCGCTGCGCGCGGGGGCCTCGGGCTTCCTGCTGAAGAACACCGACGCGAAGGACCTGATCGAGGCGGTACGCACGGTGGCGCGCGGCGAGGGCCTGATCGCGCCCGCCGTCACCCGCCGGCTGATCGCGGAGTTCGCGTCGCCCGTGCCCGTACGGTCCGCGGACGCGCCGGATCCGGCGGTGCTCGATTCGCTCACCCGGCGCGAGCGCGAAGTGCTGTCGTGCCTGGGCGAGGGGATGTCGAACGCGGAGATCGCCCTGCGTCTGGCCATGGCCGAGGCGACGGTGAAGACGCACGTGAGCCGCCTGCTGGGGAAGCTGGAGCTGCGCAGCCGGGTGCAAGCCGCCGTACTCGCTCAGGAGTTGGGCATCTGACCGCCCGGTGACTCCGGGGTGGCCCCCGGCTGCATTCCGGTGGTCCAGACCTCTTGACGATTGGTCCAGACCTTCCTACGCTCGCCGCACCGCAGTGGTGAGCGTGTCATGTCAATCGGTGTGCTCGCCGAGCGGCGCAGGTCCCATCCCCGTTCACCACAGGACCTCTCTCTCGGGAGCACCCTTGAGTACATCGACCACCCCCCTACGCACCCGCTTCAGAACCCGGGCGGCAGCCGGTCTGACCGCGCTGATCGTGCCCCTCGCCGCCATGGTCGGCCTCGCCTCCCCCGCACAGGCCGCCGAGTCGGCGACCGCCTCGTACACCAAGAGCTCCGACTGGGGCACCGGCTTCGAGGGGAAGTGGACGGTGAAGAACACCGGCACCACCACCCTCAACGGGTGGACCGTCGAGTGGGACTTCCCGGCCGGTACGTCCGTCACCTCCGCCTGGGACGCCGACGTCACCAACTCGGGCAACCACTGGACCGCCAAGAACAAGAGCTGGGCCGGCAGCCTGGCCCCCGGCGCCAGCGTGTCCTTCGGCTTCAACGGAACCGGCACCGGCTCCCCCAGCGGCTGCAAGCTCAACGGCGGCTCCTGCGACGGCGGCTCCGTGCCCGGCGACACTCCGCCGACCGCGCCCGGCACCCCCTCGGCGAGCACCATCACCGACACGTCCGTGAAGCTCTCCTGGACCGCGTCCACCGACGACAAGGGCGTCAAGAACTACGACGTGCTGCGCGACGGCGCCAAGGTCGCGACGGTCACCACCCCGTCGTACACGGACAGCGGCCTCACCGCGGGCACCGACTACTCGTACTCCGTCCAGGCCCGTGACACCGCCGACCAGAAGGGCCCGGTCAGCGGCGCCCGCGCGGTCAGGACCACCGGCGGTTCCACCGACCCGGGCCCCGGCCCCGGTGACCAGGTCAAGCTGGGCTACTTCACCGAGTGGGGCATCTACGGACGCAACTACCACGTGAAGAACCTGGACACCTCCGGCTCCGCCGGCAAGATCACGCACATCAACTACTCGTTCGGCAACGTCCAGGGTGGCAAGTGCACCATGGGCGACAGCTTCGCGGCGACCGACAAGGCGTACACCGCCGACCAGAGCGTCGACGGCAAGGCCGACACCTGGGACCAGCCGCTGCGCGGCAACTTCAACCAGCTGCGCAAGCTCAAGGCGAAGCACCCGAACATCAAGGTGCTGTGGTCCTTCGGCGGCTGGACCTGGTCCGGCGGCTTCACCGACGCCGTCAAGAACCCGGCCGCGTTCGCCGACTCCTGCTACAAGCTGGTGGAGGACCCGCGCTGGGCCGACGTCTTCGACGGCATCGACCTGGACTGGGAGTACCCGAACGCCTGCGGTCTGTCCTGCGACACCAGCGGCCCGGCCGCGTTCAAGAACATGATGCAGGCCATGCGCGCCAAGTTCGGCACGGACAACCTGGTCACCGCCGCCATCACGGCGGACGCCACGGCCGGCGGCAAGATCGACGCCGCCGACTACGCCGGAGCGGCCGCGTACTCCGACTGGTACAACGTCATGACGTACGACTTCTTCGGCGCCTGGGCGAAGAACGGCCCGACCGCCCCGCACTCCCCGCTGACCTCGTACCCCGGCATCCCGCAGGCCGGCTACACCTCGGCCGACGCCATCGCCAAGCTCAAGGCGAAGGGCGTACCCGCGAAGAAGCTGCTGCTCGGCATCGGCTTCTACGGGCGCGGCTGGACCGGCGTCACGCAGAAGGAGCCGGGCGGCACGGCGACCGGACCCGCCGCCGGCACGTACGAGTCGGGCATCGAGGACTACAAGGTCCTCAAGACCAAGTGCCCGGCGAACGGCACCGTCGCGGGCACGGCGTACGCCCACTGCGGCACCGACTGGTGGAGCTACGACACCCCCGCGACCATCGCCTCGAAGATGAGCTGGGCGAAGGGACAGGGCCTGGGAGGCGCGTTCTTCTGGGAGTTCAGCGGCGACACCGCCAATGGCGAGCTGGTGACCGCGATCAACAACGGTCTGAAGTAGTAAAGATCCGCAACACAAAGGCTTGAAACAGTCGGGGGGACGGGTCAGTGACCCGTCCCCCCGACTGCTTTCTGTACGGTCTGTACCGTCTACGCCACGTTGACGCGCTGGCCGGGAGGCGCGGCCTCCAGCCAGGCGAGGAAACCGGTGAGAGCGTCCTCGCTCATCGCCAGCTCCAGCCGCGTACCGCGGTGCGCACAGCCGAGGATGCAGTGGTCGGACAGCAGCGCCAGCTCTTCCTCGCCCTCGGGGGCACGGCGCGAGAGCACCTCGATCGCCGAGCGCTCCAGGACGCGGCGCGGGCGGGGGGCGTACGAGAAGACGCGGAACCAGTCGATGCGGTCGCCGCTGTAGCGGGCGACGCCGTACACCCACCCCTTGCCCGAGGTGTCGGGTTCCTCGGGGGTGTTCCAGCGCAGACTGCAGTCGAAAGTGCCGCCGGAGCGCTGGATCAGCCGCCGGCGCAGCCCGAAGACGAACAGTCCCACCAGTACCAGCGCGACCACCGAGCCGCTCACGAGCAGAGCGAGGAACATCTCCACCGACCTCCTCGCATCATCTCAGTACCAGTAAGAGAACAGAATTCCCAGCTGTATCGCCTCAGCCGCGACCCGCTCTGGAGTATCCAGTACGGGCCGCGGCTGAAGTCAAAACGTGTCGGTGCGGGACTCAGTGTCCCGCGACCGCGCGCAGTCGGACGTCGGCGCGGCGCTCGGCGGCGGCGTCCGCCTCCGCCTTCGCCCGCTCCAGCGCCCGCTCGGCACGCGCGGCGTCGATCTCGTCCGCCAGCTCGGCGATCTCCGCGAGCAGAGACAGCTTGTTGCCGGCGAAGGAGATGAACCCGCCGTGCACAGCGGCGACGACAGTGCCGCCGTCACTCGTACGGATCGTCACCGGGCCCGACTCCAGCACACCCAGCAGCGGCTGGTGACCGGGCATGACGCCGATGTCGCCGGACGTGGTGCGCGCGACGACCAGGGAGGCCTCGCCGGACCAGACGTTACGGTCCGCCGCGACCAGCTCGACGTGCAGCTCAGCAGCCAAGGTGGCTCCTCGGGTCACCACCCGGCGGTTGTGCCGGGTGTTGGGTCAATTCTAGGGGGCGTACGGAGAGGGGCGGGACGGACCCGCCCCTCTCCCATGAGTCGCGTGAGTCACGCGGCTCGGGTGATTCAGGAGACGCCGAGCTCCTTGGCGTTGGCCTTGAGGTCCTCAATGCCACCGCACATGAAGAACGCCTGCTCGGGGAAGTGGTCGTAGTCGCCGTCGCAGATCGCGTTGAACGCGGTGATCGACTCGTCGAGCGGTACGTCCGAACCGTCCACGCCGGTGAACTGCTTGGCGACGTGGGTGTTCTGCGACAGGAAGCGCTCGACGCGACGGGCGCGGTGGACAACGAGCTTGTCCTCTTCGCCCAGCTCGTCGATACCGAGGATCGCGATGATGTCCTGGAGGTCCTTGTACTTCTGGAGGATCCCCTTGACGCGCATGGCAGCCGCGTAGTGGTCCGCCGCGATGTAGCGCGGGTCCAGGATGCGGGACGTCGAGTCCAGCGGGTCGACCGCCGGGTAGATGCCCTTCTCCGAGATCGGACGCGACAGAACGGTCGTCGCGTCCAGGTGGGCGAAGGTGGTCGCCGGCGCCGGGTCGGTCAGGTCGTCCGCGGGGACGTAGATCGCCTGCATCGAGGTGATCGAGTGACCGCGGGTCGACGTGATGCGCTCCTGCAGCAGACCCATCTCGTCAGCCAGGTTCGGCTGGTAACCCACCGCGGACGGCATGCGGCCGAGCAGCGTGGAGACCTCGGAGCCGGCCTGGGTGTAACGGAAGATGTTGTCGATGAAGAAGAGCACGTCCTGCTTCTGCACATCGCGGAAGTACTCCGCCATGGTCAGACCGGCAAGGGCGACGCGCAGACGGGTGCCCGGGGGCTCGTCCATCTGACCGAAGACAAGCGCCGTCTTGTCGATGACGCCGGACTCGGCCATTTCCTCGATGAGGTCGTTGCCCTCACGGGTACGCTCACCGACGCCCGCGAACACCGACACACCGTCGTGGTTGTTGGCGACGCGGTAGATCATTTCCTGGATCAGAACGGTCTTGCCGACACCGGCACCACCGAACAGACCGATCTTTCCACCCTTGACGTACGGGGTGAGAAGGTCGATGACCTTGACGCCGGTCTCGAACATCTCGGTCTTCGACTCGAGCTGGTCGAACGAGGGGGCCTTGCGGTGGATGGGCCACCGCTCGGTCACCTCGGCCTCGGCCTCGGGCTTGTTCAGGATCTCGCCAAGGGTGTTGAACACCTTGCCCTTGGTCATCTCGCCGACGGGGACGGTGATGCCCGCGCCCGTGTCGGTCACCGGGGCCTGGCGGACCAGACCGTCGGTGGGCTGCATCGAGATCGTACGGACCAGGCCCTCACCCAGGTGCTGGGCGACTTCGAGGGTCAGCGTCTTGATCTTGCCGTCCTCGGCCGGGTCTGCGACCTGGACCTTGAGGGCGTTGTAGATCTCCGGCATCGCGTCGACGGGGAACTCCACGTCGACGACCGGGCCGATGACCCGGGCGACGCGGCCCGTGGCGGCGGCCGTCTCAACAGTGGTCGTCATTACTTGTCACTCCCCGCGGTCGCGTCGGCCAGGGCGCTGGCGCCACCGACGATCTCGCTGATTTCCTGGGTGATTTCGGCCTGGCGGGCCGCATTGGCAAGCCGGGAAAGACTCTTGATGAGGTCCCCGGCGTTGTCGGTCGCCGACTTCATCGCGCGGCGGCGGGCAGCGTGCTCGGAAGCGGCGGCCTGCAGCAGTGCGTTGTAGATGCGGCTCTCGACGTAGCGCGGCAGCAGAGCGTCGAGGACGTCCTCCGCCGACGGCTCGAAGTCGAACAACGGAAGGATTTCGCCCTTCGTACCGGACTCCTCCGCGGCCTGGTCGAGGCTGAGCGGCAGCATCCGGTTCTCCACCGGGTTCTGCGTCATCATCGACACGAACTCGGTGAAGATGATGTGGAGTTCGTCCACACCGCCCTCGGCCGTTTCCGTCTCGATCGCCTTGATCAGCGGCGCGGCGACGTTCTTGGCGTCCGCGTACGTCGGGCTGTCGGTGAAGCCCGTCCACGACTCCGCGACCTTGCGCTCGCGGAAGTTGTAGTAGGCGACACCCTTGCGGCCGACGATGTACGTGTCGACGTCCTTGCCCTCACCGCGAAGCCGCTCCGTCAGCCGCTCCCCCGCCTTGATGGCGTTCGAGGAGTAGCCGCCGGCCAGACCGCGGTCGCTCGTGACGAGCAGGACAGCGGCCCGGGTCGGCTTCTCGACCTCGGTGGTCAGGGCGTGCTTGGTGGTGGAGCCGGTCGCCACCGCGGTCACCGCACGGGTGAGCTCGGTCGCGTACGGCGTAGAAGCCGCCACCTGGCGCTGCGCCTTGACGATGCGCGAGGCGGCGATCATCTCCATCGCCTTGGTGATCTTCTTGGTCGCGGTGACGGATCGGATGCGACGCTTGTAGACCCGGAGCTGGGCTCCCATGAGTCAGGTCCCTTCCGTCGTCACTTGGAGACGTTGACGGCCGGCGCGTCCTCGCCCAGGAGCCTGCCGTCCGAGGTCTCGAACTGCCGCTTGAAGGCGGCGATGGCGTCCGCGACCGACGTCAGGGTGTCGTCCGACATCTTGCCGCCCTCGGCGATGCTGGTCAGCAGCTCCTTGCGCTCGCGGCGCAGGTGCTCCAGCAGCTCGCTCTCGAAGCGACGGATGTCCTCGACCGGGACGTCGTCCATCTTGCCGGTGGTGCCGGCCCAGACGGAGACGACCTGCTCCTCGACGGGGTACGGGTTGTACTGCGGCTGCTTCAGCAGCTCGACCATGCGCTTGCCACGCTCCAGCGACGCCTTCGAGGCCGCGTCCAGGTCGGAACCGAAGGCGGCGAACGCCTCCAGCTCGCGGTACTGGGCGAGGTCCACGCGCAGTCGGCCGGAAACCTGCTTCATGGCCTTGTGCTGGGCGGAGCCACCGACGCGGGAGACCGAGATACCGACGTTCAGCGCCGGGCGCTGGCCCGCGTTGAACAGGTCGGACTCCAGGAAGCACTGGCCGTCGGTGATGGAGATGACGTTGGTCGGGATGAACGCCGACACGTCGTTCGCCTTGGTCTCGACGATCGGCAGACCCGTCATCGAACCGGCGCCCATGTCGTCGGAGAGCTTGGCGCAGCGCTCCAGCAGACGCGAGTGCAGGTAGAAGACGTCGCCCGGGTAGGCCTCGCGGCCCGGCGGACGGCGCAGCAGCAGCGACACGGCGCGGTAGGCGTCCGCCTGCTTCGACAGGTCGTCGAAGATGATCAGGACGTGCTTGCCCTGGTACATCCAGTGCTGGCCGATGGCAGAACCGGTGTACGGCGCCAGGTACTTGAAGCCGGCCGGGTCGGAGGCCGGGGCGGCGACGATCGTCGTGTACTCGAGCGCGCCCGCCTCCTCCAGCGCACCGCGAACGGACGCGATGGTGGAGCCCTTCTGGCCGATGGCGACGTAGATGCAGCGCACCTGCTTGTTCACGTCGCCCGAGCGCCAGTTGTCGCGCTGGTTGATGATCGTGTCGACAGCCAGAGCGGTCTTGCCGGTCTGACGGTCGCCAATGATCAGCTGACGCTGGCCACGGCCGATCGGCACCATCGCGTCGACGGCCTTGTAGCCGGTCTGCATCGGCTCGTGGACCGACTTGCGGACCATGACGCCGGGGGCCTGCAGCTCGAGGGCGCGGCGGCTGTCGGTCGCGATCTCGCCGAGACCGTCGATCGGGTTGCCGAGCGGGTCGACGACGCGGCCGAGGTAACCCTCGCCGACGCCGACGGAGAGCACCTCACCGGTGCGCCGCACCGGCTGGCCCTCCTCGATGCCGCTGAACTCGCCGAGGACGATCGCACCGATCTCCCGCTCCTCGAGGTTGAGGGCGAGACCGAGGGTGCCGTCCTCGAACTTCAGCAGCTCGTTCGCCATGGCCGAGGGAAGACCCTCGACCTTCGCGATGCCGTCGCCGGCAACGCTTACCGTTCCGACCTCCTCGCGCGAGGCCGCGTCCGGCTGGTACGACTGGACAAAGTTCTCCAGCGCGTCCCGGATCTCCTCCGGCCGGATCGTGAGCTCCGCCATCTGGGTTCCCTGCTCTCCTTGTTGGGCCCGAAGTTCTTGGGGATCTGGGGGCCGACCCCCAGGAATCTTCTGCAATCTCTGCACGGCCCAACCGGGCCGCTAGCGATACGTGTTCAGTTGGTGCTGGTCAGCCGGCCATGCGGCGGGTCGCCTCTTCGAGGCGGTCCGCGATGGTGCCGTTGATGACCTCGTCGCCGACCTGTACCTGGATGCCGCCGAGGACCTCGGGGTCCACGTCGAGATTCAGGTGCATCTGGCGTCCGTACAGCTTCGCCAGTGCGGCGCCGAGGCGCTGCCTCTGCTGGTCGGTGAGCGGCACCGCCGAGGTGACGACGGCGACCGTGCGGTCCCGGCGCGCCGCGGCGAGCTTGGACAGGGACTCGAGTCCCGCCTCCAGGCTACGTCCACGCGGCTGAACCACGAGACGTACCACGAGACGCTCGGTGACCGGGTCGGCCTTGCCGCCGAGCAGGCTGCGCAGCAGCCGGCTCTTGGCGGAGGCCGTCGCCGACCTGTCGGTCAGCGCGGACCGCAGTCCGGTGTCGGACGCGACGATCCGGCCGAACCGGAACACCTCGTCCTCCACGTCGTCGAGCGCGCCGGCCTGCTGCGCCGCGGTGAGGTCGGCGGTGGCCGCCAGCTCCTCGATCGCGTCGACCAGGTCACGCGACCGCGACCAGCGGGAGCGGACCATGCCGGAGACCAGGTCGGCGGCGTCGCCGCCCACCTGACCGCTCAGCAGTCGCGCGGCCAGCTGGGCCTTGGCCTCGCCGGCCTGCGCCGGGTCGGTCAGGACCCGACGCAGCGACACCTCGCGGTCGAGCAGCGCGGTGACGGCGGACAGCTCACCGGCGAGTTTCGCCGCGTCGACCGACGTGTTGTCGGTCAGCGCGTCGAGACGCTCGCGGGCGGCAGCCAGTGCCTCGCGGCTCGCTCCGTTCATCGGGCGGCCTCGGCCTTCTCCTCGAGCTCGCTGAGGAAACGGTCGATCGTACGGCTCTGCCGGGCGTGGTCCTCGAGGGACTCGCCGACGAGCTTGCCGGCCAGGTCGGTGGCGAGCTTGCCCACGTCCTGGCGCAGCGACAGGGCGGCCTGCTTGCGGTCCGCCTCGATCTGGGCGTGGCCGGCGGCGATGATCTCCTCGCGCTGGCGCTGACCCTCTGCCCGAAGTTCTTCCTTCAGGACAGTGCCCTGTTCCAGCGCCTCCTGGCGCAGGCGGGCGGCCTCGTGGCGGGCCTCGGCGAGCTGGGCCTTGTACTGCTCCAGCACGCTCTGGGCCTCGGTCTGAGCTGCATCGGCCTTCTCGATACCGCCCTCGATCGCCTCGCGACGCTCGTCCAGGACCTTGTTGATGGCCGGGAGGAGCTTCTTGGCGAGGAAGAAGAAGACGACGGCGAAGGCGATCAGCCCGACGACGAACTCTGGACCGGGCGGGATGAGGGGGTTCTGCTCCTCAGTCGCCGCCAATACCAGCGCGTTCACATCAGTGCCTTTCGTCGAATAGATCTACGGGGGTGAAAATCACGGACCGTAGACGAACGGCATGACGATGCCGATCAGGGCCAGCGCCTCACAGAAGGCGAAGCCGAGGATCTGGTTGGCGCGGATCAGGCCGGCAGCCTCGGGCTGGCGGGCCAGGGCCTGGGTGCCGTTACCGAAGATGATGCCGACGCCGACGCCGGGGCCGATGGCGGCGAGGCCGTAACCGATGGAGCCGAGGGAGCCGGTGACGGCAGCAAGGGTCTCAGTGGCAGCCATGCTGATTCTTCCTTCTCTGTACGGACCGGTGGGGGTTGGCCACCGGACGATGGGGGTGGAGCGGGGCAGGCGCTGGTCAGTGGTGCTTGGCGAGCGCGCCCTGGATGTAGGTGCAGGCCAGGAGCACGAAGACGTACGCCTGCACAAGCTGCACGAAGAGCTCGAAGACGATCATGACCATGGTCATGACGAACGAGACGCCTGCGGCCGGGATCATCCAGCTGTTCAGCAGGTACCAGCTGGCGACGGTGAACATCACGAGCAGGAGGTGACCGGCGAACATGTTCGCGAACAGTCGGACCATGTGTGTGAACGGCCGGACGAGCACGTTCGAGAAGAACTCGATGACCATGACGAGCGGCAGCACGGGGCCGAGCGACTTGTCATAGCCGGTGACATTCTTGAGCGCCCCGACGAAACCGTGCGTGCGGAAGGTCAGCGACATCCACAGCACGTAGACGATGAGCGCCAGGGCGGCCGGGAAGGCGATGACCGAGCTCACCGGGAACTGCATGAGCGGGATGACCGACCAGATGTTCATGATCCAGATGAAGAAGAACAGCGACACCATCAGTGGCACGTACTTCTCACCGTCCCTCTTGCCGAGGGTCTCGTAGACGATGCCGCGGCGTACGAAGTCGTAGCCCGCCTCGCCGATCATCTGAAGCTTGCCCGGCACGAGCTTGGGCTTGCTGAACGCCGCCCAGAAGAAGCCGACGACCAGGACGGTCGAAATCAGCGCCAGAAGCATCGGCTTGTTGAACTCGTAGCCACCGACGGTGAACATCGGCTTGAAGAGAAAGGAGTGCAGGCCCGGGGCCGGGAATCCACAGCCGTTGTCGGCGAGGATGCGGCAGCTCCAATCGAAGGCGAGCGTCGTCTTTTCAGCACTCACCGCGGGCTCCTTCAGCGTGGCGCATAGGTACGGCAACCTCGTTGTGTCGGCGCGGCAAGCAGCCGCGGTTCGGCACTGGACTGGTGTAACGGATGTGGGGGCGGCTGTCGGGCATCGAGCCTCGCGATGGAACAGGCGTCAGCTCGGATGCCCGCGCCCGCAGTGCCGCAGTTGGCACCGGACGATAGCAGGATCTCGAACGCGCCTTTATACCGGCCCTACCCTTCACGACGAAGACCCCGAGCTCTTCGGCTTCTGCGCCTCGGAGGATTCCGGCTCGACGTAAAGAATCTTGGCCTTCATGTGCGCACGCGCCTGAGCGGCGATCCACACAAGGGTCGTCGCGACCAATGTGATGGCGAACGCCTTGGGATTGAACAGGGTGGTGTCCTTGAACAGCGCCACGAAGATGAACAGCAGGAGCAGCTGGGCGGTGTAGAGCATCAGCCCCATCGCCTGGAAAAGCTGCGGCAGCGACTTCGCGGTCCGCTGGAGTACGACGAGTCCCACCCCCATGAAGAGGATCACGACCAGCGTCGCAACAACGGCTCCGAGCGCTCCCTCGCCGCCCGCGACCACAGCGCTGACGACGGCGGCGATCGCGCCGGCGGCAGCGGTGGGCACAGCGGTCTGGAGGAGACTCCGGACGTCGTTGGAGGGCATGGCGGCAGCTCCGCTTGCTGGTGGGGGCAGTAGGTGTCGTCATGGACGAGCGTAAGCCGGACCGAGGGGGTCACCTCTGTCCGAGGGGCCGTCGCACTACGGCCTCTCGGCATGTCGCCGGGTCTCGTGAACGGTATCACAAACTATTTGATGAGGTCTTTACCAAGATGGTGTGCTGGCTGTCACACATGAGAGTGACAGCGCACGTCTGCGCAGGACACCCTCACCCTTTGTCTGGTAATGAGACCTGATGCGCCAAATCGTCAGCGGGGCGTTCCGGCTTTCCGCCGCTCGGGGAGGCGCGAACGGGGCCCGATGGCGGTCGCCCCGTTGACACCCGTGGGAACCGGGGTGCGTTCTCCGGGCTCGTCGGTCACAGGACCCTCGGCCGTCCCGTCCGGCTCGGCCGCCTCCCCCTCCTCCCGCGCGGCGTCTCCGAACGCCGCCGCGCGGCTCCTGCGGTAGCGCGGTGGAATGAAGGACTCCGCCCAGCGCGGGGCGCGCGGGGTGAAGCGCGGGAGGAGCAGGAGCCCCAGGCCGACCGCGCTGAGCCCGACGATGCCGAGCACGATCCACATGCTGGCCGAGTGCACCGAGTACGCGACGGCGCCGAAGGCGATCAGGGCCGACCAGAAGTACATGATCAGGACCGCCCTGCTGTGCGAGTGGCCGATCTCCAGCAGCCGGTGGTGCAGGTGCCCGCGGTCCGCCGCGAACGGCGACTTGCCCTGCCAGGTGCGCCGCACGATCGCCAGCAGCAGGTCCGCGACCGGGATCGCGATGATCGTCAGCGGCAGCAGCAGCGGGATGAAGACCGGCAGCATCGCGTGCGTGACCTCGCGCGTGCTGCCGCCCGGGAGGAAGAGCTTCATCGCGTCCGGGTCGACCTGTCCCGTGACCGAGATCGCTCCGGCCGCCAGGACCAGGCCGATCAGCATCGATCCCGAGTCGCCCATGAAGATCCTGGCCGGATGCATGTTGTGGGGCAGGAAGCCCATGCACATGCCCATCAGGATCGCGGCGAAGAGGGTGGCGGGCGCGGCCTCCTCGATGCCGTAGCCGTACCAGATCCGGTACGCGTACATGAAGAACGCCGTGGAGGCGATGCAGACCATGCCGGCGGCGAGGCCGTCGAGACCGTCCACGAAGTTCACCGCGTTGATGGTGATCACGACGAGCGCGACGGTGAGCAGGTTGCCCTGCCAGGCGGTCACCGAGACCGGGCCGACGCCGGGCACCGGGAGCCACAGGATCGTCAGGCCCTGCATGACCATCACACCGGCGGCGATGAACTGGCCGCCCAGCTTGATGAGGGCGTCGATCTCGAACTTGTCGTCCAGTACGCCGATGAGCCAGATCACCGCGGCGCCCGACAGCAGCGCGCGCGGCTCGTTCGACAGCTCGAAGACGCTGTTGAGGTTCTGCAGATGGTCCGCGACCAGCAGACCGGCGCACAGACCGCCGAACATCGCGATGCCGCCGAGCCGGGGAGTCGGCTCCCGGTGTACGTCGCGGGCACGGATCTCCGGCATCGCGCCGGTCGCGATGGCGAACTTCCGCACCGGTCCGGTCAGCAGGTATGTCACCGCCGCCGTAACGCAGAGCGTCAGCAGGTATTCACGCACGGGCAGCCCCACAGGTATCGCCGGCCATCTCAGCCCCACACCCTAGCTTCGTGGCCACATGCTCCAGGACGTACGGGTGCCTGTTGATGGTTGCACGGCTCATTTCCGGACCGGATACGGCGGGAAGTCCCCGGCCAGATCGCGTACCCGGGCCGCGGTCTTCGGACCCTCGCCCCGCAGCGCCGCCGAGAAGAGCGCCGCGATGCGCGCCATCTCGGCCTCGCCCATCCCCTGGGTGGTGACGGCCGCGGTGCCCAGCCGGATGCCGCGCTCGTCGCCGTACGGCAGGGCGCAGCAGTCGACCACCAGGCCGGCCGCCGACAGCAGGCCGCGGGCCGTGCGGCCCTCCACGCCCAGCGGGGCCGGGTCCGCGGTGATCAGGTGGGTGTCCGTGCCGCCGGTGGTGACGACGAAGCCCTCCGCCGCCAGGGCCTCGGCCAGTGCGCGCGCGTTGACGACGACCCGATGGGCGTACGCCGCGAAGGCGGGGGCCGCCGCCTCGGCGAAAGCGACCGCCTTGGCGGCCACCGAGTGCATCTGGGCGCCGCCCTGGGTGAAGGGGAAGACGGCGCGGTCGATGCGCTCGGCCAGCTCGGCGCCGCACAGCAGCATGCCGCCGCGCGGGCCGCGCAGCACCTTGTGCGTGGTGGCGCAGACGACGTCGGCGTACGGGACCGGGCTCGGCGCCGCTCCCCCGGCGATCAGGCCGATGGGGTGCGCGGCGTCCGCGACGAGGTAGGCGCCGACCTCGTCGGCGATGGCGCGGAAGTGCGCGTAGTCGGGGTGCCTCGGGTAGGCGATGGAGCCGACGACGATGGCTCTGGGGCGGTGCGTACGGGCGAGGAGGCGTACCTGGTCGTAGTCGATCAGACCGGATTCGTGGTCGACGCCGTAGCCGACGAAGTCGAACCAGCGGCCGGAGAAATTGGCAGGGGAGCCGTGGGTGAGGTGTCCCCCGTACGGGAGGCCCATGGCCAGGACGGTGTCGCCGGGGCGCAGCAGCGCGGCGTACGCGGCGAGGACGGCGGCGGAGCCGGAGTGCGGCTGGACGTTGGCGTGCTCGGCGCCGAAGAGGGCCCTCGCGCGGTCGACGGCGATGCGCTCGGCGACGTCGACCAGTTCGCAGCCGCCGTGGTGGCGGGCGCCGGGGTACCCCTCGGCGTACTTGTTGGCGAGCGGGGAGCCGAGGGCGGCGAGGACTGCGGGGGAGGTGAAGTTCTCGGCCGCGATGAGCTGGAGGCCGGTGGCTTCGCGGTGCAGTTCGCCGAGGATGACGTCGGCGATCTCCGGGTCCTGGCGGCGGAGCTCGTCGAAGCCCGCGCCGAGGGCGGTGTGCTCCTGCTGAACGGGTGCTGCGGTGACCGGCATGGCTGGCTCCGGGCCTGGCGAAGGGGTGCGGCCCCTCCAATGTAGGACGGGCCCGGCCGCGCTGCTCGCCGTACGACGCGTTGTTCCTCCCCCGCCCCGCCCCTTTCCCGGACCGGGGCGGGCCCCGGGCCAGGACGCCCTCCGGGCGTGTCCTCGAACGCCGGAGGGGCCGGATCTCCCGCCCGGCGGGCACATGCGGCCTCTCGGGGTCCCCGGGCGGAGTCCGGGGGCGCGGTCCGGGGCGGAGCCCGGCACACGGCGGAGCCGCGGAAGGCCGCAGCGGGAAGGGGTGGGCGGGGGAGAGGGAGCCCGTCAGGGGGTGCGGGCCGGTGTTCCCGTGAGCGCCGTGACGACCGGGTCCAGCGCCGTGTTGATCTCGTCTCCGACGGAGCGGAAGAAGGTGATGGGGGCGCCGTACGGGTCGTACACCTCGTCGGCCTCCACGCTCGGGGCCAGCAGCCAGCCGCGCAGGGCCGCCGCGGCCCGTACGAGGGAGCGTGCGCGCTCCACCACGCCGTCCTGGAGGGGATCGGGCAGGGTGGCCGGGTCGATGGCCCGTACGAGCCGGGTGAACTCCTTGAGCGTGAACGTGCGCAGGCCCGCCGAGTGGCCCATGGAGATGACCTGGGCGCGGTGGTCGCGGGTCGCGGTCAGGACCAGGTCGGCCCGGATGACGTGCTCGTCGAGCAGCTCGCGCCCGGTGAAGCCCGCCGCGTCGGCGCCGAAGTCGGCGAGGACGGCGGCGGCGTTGGCCTCCATGGGGGCGCCTTCGTGCCCCCATGTGCCCGCGCTCTCCACGAGGAGCCCGCGGGTGAGCGGGTCGCCCAGGCGGTCGGTGAGGGCATGGCGGGTCAGCCGCTCGGTGATCGGCGAGCGGCAGACGTTGCCGGTGGAGACGTGGAGGATACGGAAGGTGTCGCTGGTGCTGCCTCCGGCTATGCCACGCCCGTCAAGGGCGGTCAACTGGCCACCTCGAGGTCGGGTACGACCTTGCGCAGCTCCTCGGCGTCGAGGGCGCCGGCCCGCAGCAGGACCGGGACCTTGCCCGTGACGTCGACGATCGACGACGGGACGATGCCGGGGGTCGGGCCGCCGTCGAGGTACACCGAGACGGAGTCGCCGAGCATCGCCTGGGCGGCGTCGCAGTCCTCCGGAGCGGGGTGTCCCGTGAGGTTGGCGCTGGAGACGGCCATCGGACCGAACTCGGTGAGCAGCTCGATGGCGACGGGGTGCAGCGGCATGCGGACGGCGACGGTGCCGTGCGTCTCGCCCAGGTCCCACTGGAGGGACGGCTGGTGGCGGGCGACCAGCGTCAGGGCGCCGGGCCAGAAGGCGTCGACGAGCTCCCACGCCTGCTCGGAGAAGTCGGTGACCAGGCCGTGCAGGGTGTTCGGGGAGCCGATGAGGACGGGCGTGGGCATGTTGCGGCCGCGGCCCTTGGCCTCCAGGAGGTCGCCGACGGCCTCGGCGCTGAAGGCGTCGGCCCCGATGCCGTAGACGGTGTCGGTCGGCAGGACGACCAGCTCGCCGCGGCGGACGGCGGCCGCGGCTTCGCGCAGACCGGTCTTGCGGTCGGTCGCGTCGTTGCAGTCGTATCGCCGTGCCATTTAAGGGGCCTCCTCGTGCGGGAACTGGTTTCTGCGGCCGGCGGTCACGGCATGGCCTTGCGGGCGGTCGCGAAGCGGGGCCGGTTGTTGAGGTCGGGGTGGTCGGCCGCGTCGGCCCAGCCACGCTCCTCGGTGAAGATCCACGGCACCTGGCCGCCCTGGGTGTCGGCGTGCTCGATGACGACGACGCCGCCGGGCCGCAGCAGGCGGTGGGCGGTGCGCTCGATGTGGCGGATCAGGTCGAGGCCGTCCTCGCCGGAGAAGAGGGCCATCTCCGGGTCGTGGTCGCGGGCCTCGGGGGCGACGTACTCCCACTCGGTGAGCGGGATGTACGGCGGGTTGGAGACGACCAGGTCGACCTGGCCGTCGAGCTCGGGGAGCGCGTCCCGGGCGTCGCCCTGGTGGACGGTGACGCGCGAGCCCTCGGCGTTCCTGCGGGTCCACTTGATGGCGTCGTCGGACAGCTCCACGCCGTGCACGCGCGAGCGCGGGACTTCCTGCGCCATGGCGAGCGCGATGGCTCCGGAGCCGGTGCACAGGTCGACGATGAGCGGCTCGACGACGTCCATGGCCCGTACCGCGTCTATCGCCCAGCCGACGACCGACTCGGTCTCGGGGCGCGGTACGAAGACGCCGGGGCCCACCTGGAGCTCCAGGAAGCGGAAGAAGGCGCGTCCGGTGATGTGCTGCAGCGGTTCGCGGGCCTCGCGGCGCGCGATCGTCTCCCAGTAGCGGGCGTCGAAGTCGGCGTCCTTGACGTTGTGCAGCTCACCCCGCTTGACCCCGTGCACGAACGCGGCGAGCTCCTCCGCGTCGAACCGCGGTGAGGGCACGCCGGCGTCGGCCAGCCGCTGGGTGGCCTGGGCCACCTCGGCGAGCAGCAGATTCATCCCGGTCCTCCGACTTGCAGGGGGCTTTGCTGGGTTACGGACGGGCTTACTGGCTTTCCTGGGCCGCCGCGAGCTTGGCGGCGGAGTCGGCGTCGACGCAGGCCTGGATCACGGCGTCCAGCTCCCCGTCGAGCACCTGGTCCAAGTTGTACGCCTTGAAGCCGACGCGGTGGTCCGAGATCCGGTTCTCCGGGAAGTTGTACGTACGGATCTTCTCCGAGCGGTCGACCGTGCGGACCTGGCTGCGGCGTACGTCGGAGGCTTCCTGCTCGGCGGCCTCCTGGGCGGCGGCGAGCAGCCGCGAGCGCAGGATGCGCATGGCCTGCTCCTTGTTCTGGAGCTGGCTCTTCTCGTTCTGGCAGGAGGCGACGACGCCGGTCGGCAGGTGCGTGATGCGCACGGCCGAGTCGGTGGTGTTGACGGACTGGCCGCCGGGGCCCGACGAGCGGTAGACGTCGATGCGGAGATCGTTGGCGTGGATCTCGACGTCGACCTCCTCGGCCTCGGGGGTGACCAGCACACCGGCGGCGGAGGTGTGGATGCGGCCCTGGGACTCGGTGGAGGGCACGCGCTGCACGCGGTGCACGCCGCCCTCGTACTTCAGCCGCGCCCAGACGCCCTGGCCGGGCTCGGTCGCGCCGTTGCCGCCCTTGGTCTTCACCGCGACCTGGACGTCCTTGTAGCCGCCCAGCTCGGACTCGGTGGCGTCGATGATCTCGGTCTTCCAGCCGACGCGCTCCGCGTACCGCAGGTACATGCGCAGCAGGTCGCCGGCGAACAGGGCCGACTCGTCGCCGCCCGCGCCCGCCTTGACCTCGAGGATGACGTCCTTGTCGTCGCTGGGGTCGCGCGGGACGAGGAGCAGCCGGAGCTTCTCGGTGAGCTCGCCCTGCTGCTTCTCCAGCAGCTTGAGCTCGGCTGCGAAGTCCGGGTCGTCGTGGGCGTACTCGCGCGCCGTGACGATGTCCTCGCCGGTCTGCTTCCAGGCCCGGTACGTCCCGATGATCGGGGTCAGTTCGGCGTAGCGCTTGTTCAGCTTGCGCGCGTTCGCCTGGTCGGCGTGGACCGAGGGATCGGCCAGCTTCTTCTCGAGATCAGCGTGCTCGCCGATCAGATCCTCGACCGCCTCGAACATCTTCGGGCTCCTGGGTTGCAAAAAACGAAAGGGGACTGCGACCTGTGCGTCACGACAAAGCGCCGGTCCTCCCCGCTCCGGTCCGGAGCGGCCGAGGACCGGCGCAGTGGCTCGCTACTTCGCGGCGGCAGCCTTGCCGAAGCGCGCCTCGAAGCGGGCCACGCGGCCACCGGTGTCGAGGATCTTCTGCTTGCCCGTGTAGAACGGGTGGCACTCGGAGCAGACCTCGGCGCGGACGGTGCCGCTGGAGATCGTCGAGCGGGTGGTGAACGACGCGCCACAGGTGCAGCTGACCTGGGTCTCGACGTACTCGGGGTGAATTTCGCGCTTCAAGGTGTCTCCTAGTTTCGGGAGGGCGCCGGGTCGCTCACGCGGATTGCGTGGACGTGAACCGGGGCCGACGTACCAGTCTGCCAGCACTGGCCGCATCTCCCAAAACCGGGGACGGGCCGGAACTATTCCCCCGGCTCGCGCTCGTCCGCGGCGGCTACCCGCCCGCGACGATCTCGCCCGCGTCGCCCTTGTCGCCCGCGGAGTCCCTGGTCGCGGCGGCCGGTACGGGCCTGTCCTGGCGCAGCGCCTCCCAGACCTGCCGGGACTGGCGCTGGAGCGGGAGGACGCGGTTGAGGTCGGCCGGGTCGTACCGCACGGGCAGCGTCACCATCTTCATGTCGTCCGCGCCGATGCCCTTGAGGCCGCTCGCGAAGCCCGCCAGCTCCTTGACCGAGGCGAGGTCGGAATCGGTGGTGACGGTCCTGGTGGCGCTGTCGGCGAGGTCGTACAGCTTCTTGGGGCTGGTCAGGACGCCGACGTCCTTGACCTGGTCGATCAGTGCCCTCATGAAGGCCTGCTGGAGCTGGATGCGGCCGAGGTCGCTGCCGTCGCCGACGCTCTTGCGGGTCCGCACGAGGCCGAGCGACTTCTCGCCGTCGAGGGTGTGCGTGCCGGGCTTCAGGTGGAGGCGGCTCTTGTCGTCGTCGATGGGCCGGCTGGTGGTGATCTCCACGCCGCCCAGGTCGTCGACGAGCTTCTTGAAGCCGGTGAAGTCGACCTCGATGTAGTGGTCCATGCGGATGCCGGACATCTTCTCGACGGTCTTGACCGCGCAGGCCGGGCCACCCACCTCGTACGCCGTGTTGAACATCTGGTGCCGGCCGCCGGGGACCTTCCCGCCGCCGCTGTCCGAGGCGCACGCGGGGCGCTCGATCAGGGTGTCGCGCGGGATCGAGACGACACTGGCCTTCTTGCGGCCCTCGTACACGTGCAGGACCATCGCGGTGTCGGAGCGGGCGCCGCCCTCGTCCTCGCCGTACTCGGCGTTGTCGCCCGAGCGGGAGTCGGAGCCGAGGACGAGGACGTCCATCGAGCCGTTGTCGACGTCGGCGGGGCGGTCGGTGCCGAGCCGGGTGTTGATGTCGACGCCCTTGAGGTTGCCGTCGAGCTTGAAGTAGACGTAACCGAGTCCGGTGCCGCCCAGCAGCACCACGCCCGCCGCGGCCCACGCGGTGACGGTCAGCGCCTTGGCGCGGCCGCTCCGTTCCTTCCGGCGTCTGCCGGTGCCCCGTATGCGGCTGCTCCTGCTCTGCTCGGCCATGTCTCTCCCCAGCCCTCGTTGCTTGCGGTACCCCCTGCCGTGGTGATCAAGCACGGTATGTCGGCACTTGTCAGACGACGGAACACCGTGAAGGGTTGCACAACGCCCTGTGGCCCCTGCTGGGGGCAGGGGCCACAGGGCGCGGGCGACAGGACCGGGCGAGGAGGATCGGAGACCTTCCTCACCAGGGGTTTTCAGCCGAAGATGTTGTACTGCTGCCAGCCGGTACCGATCTTGACGCGTGTGGCGAAGATCTCCGACGATGCCTTGCCGGTGCCCGGGTAGAGGTAGAGCGTGCCACCGGGCGTACGGGCCAGGTAGTCGGCCTTGCCGTCGCCGGTGACGTCACCGGCCGCGTCGAAGGCGTTGTAGCCGGTCCACGTACGGACCTTCAGCTTGGCGGCGAAGACGGCGGTGCCGGACGTGCCCGTTCCCCTGTAGAGGAACATCTCCGAGGTGCTGGACTTGCGCGCGATCAGGTCGGCCTTGCCGTCGCCGGTGAAGTCACCGTTGCCGCGCAGCGAGCTGAACTGGCTCCAGCCCGTGCCGACCTTCACGCGGGCCGAGAAGGTGCCGTCGCCCCTGCCCGGGTAGATCCACAGCGCACCGTCGGAGTCCACGGACAGCAGGTCGGGCAGGGCGTCGCCGGTGACGTCGCCGGGGACGACGATCTGCTTCCTGGAGCTCCAGCCGGAGGCGATCTTCGTGTCGGCCCACCGCTCGGTGGACGGCACGTAGTGCGACCACCAGACGTCGCCGGCCTTGGTCCGGATGATCATGTCCTCGTAGTCGTCCCTGTTCAGGTCCGTCTGGAGGATCACATTGGCGTCGCTGTAGTCGCCGGCCGGGACGCGCGTCGCGAACGAGGTGCCCTTGGACTCGTAGGAGTAGAGCGTGCCGTCGGACGCGCTGCGGCGGGCCAGGACGTCGGACCGGTGGTCACCGGTGATGTTGGCGTCGTCGACGCGCGGGACGACGGAGCCGGCGTACGTGCTGACCTTGGCGTAGACGCTGTACGCGCCCTTCTCCACGCAGTTCTCGATGCCCCACGAGACCACGCCGACGATCCTGCCGCCGACGACCAGGGGGCCGCCCGAGTCGCCGTTGCAGGCCGTGACCGTACCGGTGTCCCGGCCGCTGGCGGGCTTGCCCGCGCAGACCATGTGGCCCTTGACGAACTCGCCGCCGAGCTCCCAATTGGCGCACGTGGTGTCGGAGTTGATGGGCAGGCTCGCCTTGCGCAGCGTCGGCGAGATGTCGTTGCTGGTGGACGAGGTGCGGCCCCAGCCGTAGACCGTGGCGGTGGTCCCCGGCTTGTACGACGTGGTGTCGTCCGACTTCGTGATGTTGATCGGCCTGACCTTGACCGGGGTGGCCAGGGTCAGCACCGCGATGTCGTTGTCGAGCGTGTAATCGCTGTACTTCGGGTGGTTCCACTGGCGCCAGACACCGGTGACGGCGCCGCCGTGGTCCGCGTCGGTCGCCAGCTTCTCGGTGCCGGTGACGACGACGCCCTTGCCCTTCCAGTCGGCGCCCTTGACGCAGTGCGCCGCCGTGAGGATCTTCGTCGGCGCGATGACGGCGCCGCCGCAGAAGAACGAGTTCTCGCCGTCCTCGTAGAAGAGCTGCGCCATCCACGGGGCCGACGCGATGGTGGTCGTCGTACCACCGATGACCTTCGGGTCGATCGCCCCGCCCGAGGAGAACCTCGCCGCCTCGGAGGGCTGCTCGGCCGTCTTGGCCGCGGCCGCGAGGCGCGCTTCCAGCTCCGCCTGGGAGGGCGAGCTGACGGCCGGCCTGATCGTGGGCGTGGGCGGCGGCACAGCGGCGTTGGCCGGGGCCGTCAGCATCACACCGGCGACGGCGGCCGCGATCGCGGTGGCCGCGGCCGGCACGGTTATGCGCATCCGGCGGCGGTGCTTCCCGCCCTGCTTGCCAGAGATCACTCGGGACTCCTGATTCAGATGTCGATGAGGACGCCCCAAATGGATCCCCCCACCTGCGGCCGGATGATCGTACGGCCGACTCCCGTACACCTGTAGCCACTTGTGGCCAGCTGGTGAACACAACTTGGCAACATCTGTGCACGGAAACCCCGGTGGAGAGACGCGCGGCCGGGCACAGCGAAGCCGCCCCGCCACTTTCGTGACGGGGCGGCCGGTGCGGCGCTGCGGCGGTCAGTCGCCGCCGTTGCCCGAAGGGGTCGTCTTCGCGATCTGCATCAGGAACTCGGCGTTCGACTTGGTCTGCTTCATCTTGTCCAGCAGGAGCTCGATCGCCTGCTGCGAGTCGAGTGCGTGCAGCACCCGGCGCAGCTTCCAGACGATGGCGAGCTCTTCCGCGTTGAGGAGGATCTCCTCCTTGCGGGTGCCGGACGGGTCGACGTCCACAGCCGGGAAGATGCGCTTGTCGGCGAGCTTCCGGTCGAGCTTGAGCTCCATGTTGCCGGTGCCCTTGAACTCCTCGAAGATCACCTCGTCCATGCGCGAGCCGGTCTCGACCAGCGCGGTGGCCAGGATGGTCAGCGAACCGCCGTCCTCGATGTTGCGCGCCGCGCCGAAGAAGCGCTTCGGCGGGTAGAGCGCGGTCGAGTCGACACCACCGGACAGGATGCGTCCGGAGGCGGGGGCCGCGAGGTTGTACGCACGGCCCAGACGGGTGATCGAGTCCAGCAGGACGACCACGTCGTGACCCAGCTCGACGAGACGCTTCGCGCGCTCGATGGCCAGCTCGGCGACGGTGGTGTGGTCCTCGGCCGGGCGGTCGAAGGTCGAGGAGATGACCTCGCCCTTCACCGACCGCTGCATGTCGGTGACCTCTTCGGGACGCTCGTCGACGAGGACGACCATCAGGTGGCACTCGGGGTTGTTGACCGTGATCGCGTTGGCGATCGCCTGCATGATCATGGTCTTGCCGGTCTTCGGCGGGGCCACGATCAGGCCGCGCTGTCCCTTGCCGATCGGCGCGACGAGGTCGATGATCCGGGTCGTCAGGACGCCCGGGTCGGTCTCCAGGCGCAGACGGTCCTGCGGGTACAGCGGGGTCAGCTTCTGGAACTCCGGGCGGCCGCGGCCGGATTCGGCCGCCATGCCGTTCGCCGAGTCGAGGCGGACGAGCGCGTTGAACTTCTCGCGGCGCTCGCCGTCCTTGGGCTGGCGGACGGCGCCGGTGACGTGGTCGCCCTTGCGCAGGCCGTTCTTGCGGACCTGGGCCAGGGACACGTACACGTCGTTCGGGCCCGGCAGGTAGCCGGAGGTCCGGATGAACGCGTAGTTGTCGAGGATGTCCAGGATGCCCGCGACGGGGATCAGGACGTCGTCGTCGGAGACCGGCGGCGCGTCGCTGCCGAACTCGTCGCGGCCACGACGGCCCCGGCGGTCGCGGTAGCGGCCACGGCGGCCGCGGCGGCCGCCCTCGAAGTCGTCGTCGTCCTGCGGGCCGCTGCTCTGGCCGCCGCCCTGACCGCCCTGGCGCTGCTGGCGCTGGCCGCCCTGGTCGTCGCCCTTGCCGCGGTCACGACGCTCGCCGCGCTCGCCGCGGTCCTGGCGGTCGCCGCGCTCCTGGCGGTCACCGCGGTCGCCACGGTCCTGGCGGTCACGCTGGTTGCCGCGCTCGCGACGGTCGCCACGCTGACCGCGCTCCTGGCGGTCCCCCCGGCGGCCCTCGGCGGTGTCGACGGCGGTCTCGGACTTGGCCTCGGCGGACTGCGTGTCCGTCCTGGCTTCCGTCCTGTCGGCCCTGACCTCGGCCTTCTCGGTCCTGGGCTCGGCCTTCACCTCGGTGGCGACAGCCGACTCGGGGCTGCCCGCCTGGGCGGTGGCGCGGCGCCGGCGGCGCTCGCCGACCGGCTGGTCGTCTCCCCCACGCTCGGCTTCGCTCGCGCGGACGGGGCTCCCAGCCGGCTGACCGGGGATCTCGATCTGCTGCTGGGCCACGACCTTCTCGGCGGCGGGCGCGGCGACCGTGGCCACAGCGGCCTCGTCTCCCGTACGCGCCTTGGAGGTGGCGCGGCGCTTCGGCTTGGTCTCGGCGGCGGAGCCGGCCTTCTCGGCGCTCTTGGCCGGGGACGAGCCCCCTGCCTGCGCTTCCTTGATGACCTCGATCAGCTGGCTCTTGCGCATACGCGCGGTGCCCCTGATCCCGAGGCCGGACGCGACCTGCTGCAGCTCGGCCAGGACCATGCCCTCGAGGCCGGTGCCGGAGCGGCGGCGCCGTACGGCACTACCAGTGGCAGCACCTGCGGCGGGCGCGGCGTTGTCGACATTCTTGTCGGCAGTCACGCCCATCAGATCGGTGGTGTCGCTCACGAAGGGTCCTTCCCTGGAGCGGACGTCGGCCTGTCTGGCTCGGCGACCGGTTGTGCTGTCCGACTGCGGTCTTGGTGAACCGTGCCGGGGCGGTGGTCCGCCGGATACGGCGGAAGAGATAAACGTGCTGGGGCCCGGCTCTGTGCATTGCCGGTTCCGGAGCGTGCTCGAAACTGCTCAGGCAGGCTGCTCAGGCAGTGGAGGAGGCTCCCGGAAGAATGGTGGTCCCGAACGGGGACACGATGCACCGCGCCACAAGGACGCCGGGTGCAGACTTGAGATTAACACTACCGGATCCAACAAATATTCCCCCTCTCGTTCACCGGCAATCGCGTGTCACTGGGAGCCGAGCGGCAGAACGCTCGCTCCCGTGGCGTCGAGAGCCAGCCGGTTGGCCGCCCACCCCTCGCCCGCCAGCCGTGCGACCTTGTCCGCCGCACTGTCCTCGGCCAACGCGAGCACCGTAGGGCCCGCGCCGGAGATGACCGCCGGGATGCCGTCCGCACGCAGTCGGCTGACCAGGGCCAGGCTCTCCGGCATCGCCGGGGCGCGGTAGTCCTGGTGGAGCCGGTCCTCGGTCGCCGCGAGCAGCAGCTCGGGACGCCTGGTCAGCGCCTCCACGAGGAGGGCTGCGCGGCCCGCGTTGACGGCCGCGTCCACATGGGGGACGGTGCGCGGCAACAGCCCCCGGGCGGTCTCGGTCAGCACCGGCTTTCCGGGGACGAAGACCACCGGAACGATGGAATCCGCAGGATCCATCCTGATCGCCCTGGCCGCTCCCCCGTCGGTCCAGGCGAGCGTGAAGCCGCCGAGCAGGCAGGCAGCGACGTTGTCGGGGTGGCCCTCGATCTCGGTCGCCAGCTCCAGCAGCGCGGCGTCGTCGAGCCGCGCGTCGCCGCCTATGGTCACCGCGCGCGCGGCGACGATGCCGGCGCAGATGGCGGCGGAGGAGGAGCCCAGCCCCCGGCCGTGCGGAATGCGGTTGGCACAGACGACCTCGAGGCCGCGCGGCTGTCCGCCGAGCAGGTCGAAGGCGGTACGGAGCGACCGTACGAGCAGATGGCTCTCGTCGCGGGGCAGCGTCTCTCCGCCCTCACCTGCGATGTCGACGTGCAGCCCGGAGTCGGCGACCCGGACGACGACATCGTCGTACAGCCCCAGCGACAGGCCCAGGGCGTCGAAGCCGGGACCGAGGTTTGCGCTGGTGGCGGGGACGCGCACCCTTACGGCGGCGGCGCGGAACGCGGGACCGGCCATCGCTCGACGACTCTCCTTGTGGGACTGCGAGATGGGGGAAGACTGCGACATTGTGAAGGATGTACGAACACCCGACGGCCATGACGGCAACAGCACCGCGGCATATGCGGCGGGGCGGGTGGGTACAGCCTATCGAAGGAAGGTTCTGTGACGACATAGGGCGCACAGGAGGCGCACGATGCGTGTCGCGGGCCGTCCTGTGCGCCTATGTCTGGCCTTACGGGGTTTTACCCCCGCCGGGCCGATGTACCCGCACGGCCTACACGAGGCCGAGGCGCTCCGCGGCGGTGGCGGCGTCCACGGGCACCGTGACCGGTTGCGGCGCTCCGGCCACCGCCCAGTCCGGGTCCTTGAGGCCGTTGCCGGTCACCGTGCATACGATCTTCTGTCCCGGGTCGACCTTGCCCTCGTCGACGGCCTTGAGCAGACCGGCGACGCTGGCCGCCGAGGCGGGCTCGACGAAGACGCCTTCCTGGGAGGCCAACAGACGGTAGGCGGACAGGATCTGGCGGTCCGTCACCTCGTCGATGAAGCCGCCCGACTCGTCGCGCGCCGCGAGGGCGTACTGCCAGGAGGCCGGGTTGCCGATGCGAATCGCGGTGGCGACGGTGTGCGGGTCCTTGACGACCTCGCCGCGCACGATGGGCGCGGACCCGGAGGCCTGGAAGCCCCACATGCGCGGGGTGTGCGAGGAGATGCCGTCGGCGGCGTACTCGCGGTAGCCCTTCCAGTACGCCGTGATGTTGCCGGCGTTGCCCACGGGAAGCACGTGAATGTCCGGGGCGTCACCGAGCGCGTCGACGATCTCGAAGGCGGCGGTCTTCTGGCCCTCGATGCGGACCGGGTTGACCGAATTGACCAGCGCCACCGGGTAGTTGTCCGACAGGCTGCGGGCCAGCGTCAGGCAGTCGTCGAAGTTTCCGTCGACCTGGAGGATCTTGGCGCCGTGCACGAGGGCCTGGCCCATCTTGCCGAGCGCGATCTTGCCCTGCGGCACGAGGACGGCGCAGACCATTCCGGCGCGTACGGCGTAGGCGGCGGCCGAGGCCGACGTGTTGCCGGTGGAGGCGCAGATGACGGCCTTCGCGCCCTCCTCCTTGGCGCGGGTGATCGCCATGGTCATGCCGCGGTCCTTGAAGGACCCGGTGGGGTTGGCGCCCTCGACCTTGAGGTGCACCTCGCAGCCCGTGCGCTCGGAGAGGACCTGCGCCGGTACGAGCGGCGTGCCACCCTCGCGGAGCGTGACGACCGGCGTCGTGGCCGTGACCGGCAGGCGGTCCCGGTACTCCTCGATGATGCCGCGCCACTGGTGGGTGCCGTTGGTGGTCATGGGTCCTTACTCCCCTTCAACACGCATGATGCTGGCGACACCGCGCACGGTGTCGAGCTTGCGCAGCGCCTCGACGGTCCCCGAAAGGGCGGCGTCGGGCGCGCGGTGGGTGACGACGACGAGGGACGCCTCGCCGCCTCCGTCCTGTCGGCTCTGCTGGCGCACCGTGTCGATGGACACGCCGTGCTCGGCGAAGACCGTCGCGACCTGGGCGAGAACACCCGGTTTGTCGGCCACATCGAGGCTGATGTGGTACCGCGTGACGACCTCCCCCATGGGGCTGACAGGAAGCTGGGTGTACGCGGACTCGCCCGGTCCGGTGGTCTCGGCGACCAGGTTCCGGCAGACGGCGACGAGGTCGCCGAGGACCGCGGAGGCGGTCGGGGCGCCACCGGCGCCCGGACCGTAGAACATCAGCTGCCCGGCCGCCTCGGCCTCGATGAAGACCGCGTTGTACGCCTCGCGGACCGAGGCCAGCGGGTGGGTGAGCGGGATCATCGCCGGGTGGACGCGCGCGGTGACGGACTTGCCGTCGGCGGCGCGCTCGCAGATGGCGAGGAGCTTGACGGTGCAGCCCATGCGCTTGGCGGAGGCGATGTCCGCGGCGGTGACCTCGGTCAGGCCCTCGCGGTGCACGTCGCCGATCCTGACCCGGGTGTGGAAGGCGATCCCGGCCAGGATGGCGGCCTTGGCGGCGGCGTCGAAGCCCTCGACGTCGGCGGTGGGGTCGGCTTCGGCGTACCCGAGGGCGGTGGCCTCGTCGAGCGCCTCGGAGTAACCGGCTCCGCTCGTGTCCATCTTGTCGAGGATGAAGTTCGTCGTCCCGTTGACGATGCCGAGGACGCGGTTGACCTTGTCACCGGCGAGGGACTCGCGCAGCGGCCGTACGAGCGGGATGGCGCCGGCGACGGCGGCCTCGTAGTACAGGTCCCGCCCGTGCTTCTCGGCGGCGGCGTGCAGGGCCGCGCCGTCCTCCGCGAGCAGTGCCTTGTTCGCGGAGACGACGGAGGCGCCGTGCTCGAAGGCGGTGGTGATGAGGGTGCGGGCCGGCTCGATGCCGCCGATGACCTCGATGATGACGTCGATGTCGCCCCGTTTGACCAGGGCGGTCGCGTCGGTGGTGACCAGTGCGGGGTCGATGCCCTCACGGACCTTGGAGGGGCGCCGCACCGCGACTCCGGCCAGCTCGACCGGGGCCCCGATGCGGGCGGCGAGGTCACCGGCGTGCGTCGTCATGATGCGCGCCACCTCTGAGCCGACCACACCACAGCCCAGCAGCGCCACCTTCAGTGGACGCGTACGCATCATCCGACCTACGCCTTTCATCAGTACAGCCTTCTCTTGCTCGAGTGTGAACCAGTCTCACTCACCGGACGGGAGTTTCTGCCCCCGGTCCAGATTGCGAGACATTTATTTCATCACCCGACGTCGAGACGCAGGAGATCTTCCTCGGTCTCGCGCCGGACGATCACGCGCGCGCCGTCCTCGTTGACGGCTACGACGGGCGGGCGCAGCACGTGGTTGTAGTTGCTCGCCATGGACCGGCAGTACGCGCCCGTGGCGGGCACGGCGATGAGGTCACCGGGCGCGAGGTCGGCAGGCAGGAAGGCGTCCCGTACGACGATGTCGCCGCTCTCGCAGTGCTTGCCGACGACGCGGGTGAGCATCGGCTCGGCGTCGGAGGTCCGCGACACGAGCGCCACGCTGTACTCCGCGTCGTAGAGCGCGGTGCGGATGTTGTCCGACATGCCGCCGTCGACGCTGACGTACGTACGGAGCCCTTCCAGCGGCTTGATGGTCCCGACCTCGTAGAGCGTGAAGGCGGTCGGCCCGACGATGGCGCGCCCCGGCTCGACGGAGATGCGGGGGGTGGCCAGCCCCGCGGACTCGCACTCGCGGGTGACGATCTCGGTGAGCGCCTTGGCGATCTCGTGCGGCTCGCGGGGGTCGTCCTCGGAGGTGTACGCGATGCCGAGGCCGCCGCCGAGGTCGATCTCGGGCAGCTCGACGCCGTGCTCGTCACGCACCTCCGCGAGGAGCTGCACGACGCGGCGCGCGGACACCTCGAAACCGGCCATGTCGAAGATCTGCGACCCGATGTGCGAGTGGATGCCGATGAGCTCCAGCCCGTCGAGGCGCAGGGCGCGGCGGACCGCTTCCGCGGCCTGCCCGTCCGCGAGCGCGATCCCGAACTTCTGGTCCTCGTGGGCGGTGGCGATGAACTCGTGCGTGTGGGCCTCGACGCCGACCGTCACGCGGATCTGGACGCGCTGGCGCTTGCCCTGGCTCTGGGCGATGTGCGCGACGCGGGCGATCTCCTGGAAGGAGTCGAGGACGATCCGCCCGACGCCGACGCGTACGGCCCTCTCGATCTCCTCGGTGGACTTGTTGTTGCCGTGGAAGGCGATGCGCTCGGCGGGCATGCCCGCGTCGAGGGCGGTGGTGAGCTCCCCGCCCGAGCAGACGTCCAGGTTGAGCCCCTCCTCCTGGAGCCAGCGGACGACGGCGCGGGAGAGGAACGCCTTGCCGGCGTAGAACACGTCGGCGTCCCGCCCGAAGGCGTCGGCCCAGGCCCGGCACCGGGCGCGGAAGTCGGTCTCGTCGAGGAAGTAGGCGGGCGTGCCGAACTCCTCGGCGAGGCGGCTCACCTCGATGCCGCCGACGGTGACGACACCGTCGGCGTTGCGGCGGACGGTACGCGCCCAGACCTTCTCGTCGAGGGCGTTGAGGTCCGTGGGCGGGGCGGAGTAGTGGCCCTCGGTGAGGACGTCGGCGTGGCGGGGCCCGGCGGGGTGTGCGGAACGGCTCATGGTCCTTCTGTCTCTCTCACAGATGTTCGGGTGCGCTGATGCCGAGCAAGGACAGGCCGCCGGCGAGCACCGTCCCGGTGGCCTCGGCGAGGGCCAGCCGGGAGCGGTGGGCGACCGAGGGTTTCTCGTCGCCGCGGGGCAGGACGGAGTGCGTGTCGTGGAAGCGGAAGAAGGCCTCCGCCACCATGTCCAGGTGCCGTGCGAGCCGGTCGGGCGCGCGGTGGCGGGCGGCGGCTTCGAGGGCGGCGGGGTAGTCGGCGAGGAGGCGGAGCAGCGCGGCGCCGCTCTCGGTTTCCGCTGTTTCCGCCGTTTCTGCTGCTCCCGCTGTTTCTGCTGCTCCCGCTGTTTCTGCTGTTCCCGCTGTTTCCGCTGCGTCCCCTTCTCCTCCCGCTTCTCCTCCCGCTCGGAAGCCGAGCGCGGTGGCGTTGCGGGTCAGGGCGCGGGTGCGGGCGTGGGCGTACCGCACCCGGAAGAGGGGGTTGGTCTCGCGCTGCACGAGGAGGTCTTCGGGGGCGGGGGCGGCCGTGGGCCAGATGAGGCTCCAGGCGGCGGCGTCACGCCCGAGCCGGGCGACGAGGGCTGCGCTCCCGTCTCCTTCGGTGCCTTCCGTTTCCGTTTCCGTTTCCGTTTCCGTTTCCGTTTCCGTTTCCGTTTCCGTTTCCGTACGCGCATCCGTCGCACTCGCGCTGCGGGTGACGGTGGCGCTGCGGGTGATGTCGGCGCTGCGGGTGACGCTCGCGCCCGTCGCATGGGCCAGCCGGGCCACGGCGTCGGCGCGGGGGCCGGACCCGACCCGGACGACTTCTCCGGCGAGCGCGGCCCCGTGCCCGTACGTACGGCCCCGCGTCAGGACCGTACGTACGACAGAGGTGTGGGCGCCGTGAGCGAGCGTGAAGTTCAGGAACCCGGGCCCGGTGACCTCGATCCCGGCGATGGAGGCGTCGGCGGCGAGGAGACCGCGGAGGATCTCGGCAACCTCGCGGGCGGGGCGGCCGGCGGGACCGGCGAGCTTGAGGGCGACGTTGGTGGCGTAATCCCCGCGTCCGCCGGGCCGCGGCCGCTCGACGACGGCCCGCTCCGGCACCGGCGCCCGCAGCACGTCCTCGTCGACGGCGCGACGCACGGCGCGCAGCACGGTACGGGAGAGCTCTGCGGGGGTCACGGGACAAGCGTATGGGAGGAGGGGGGGCGCTACGCGAACCGGTTTCGCCATCCGGTCACCGCCGGGCCGGGCACCGCATCGGCCACCCCGTCGGGCACCGCGCCGACCACCGCGTCAACCGACCGTACGCCGCGCCTGCCCGGCTTCGACTTCGGCTTCAGTTCCGGGTCCGGGTCCGGGTCCGGCTTCGGCTCCGGCTTCGTGCCGGTCGTCGGCGGACGGCGGAGTATCGCGGTACATCAGCTGCCGCACGACCCTGACCAGCTCGGCGGGCTCGAAGGGTTTGGAGAGGAAGGCGTCGATTCCGGCGGCGAGACCGCTCTCCACCTCGTACTGCGTACACGCACTGATGATCGCGACGGGCAGACGGCTGGTCCGCGGGTCCTCCCGGAGCCGGGCGGCCGTGCGCATGCCGTCGAGGCGGGGCATCACCACATCCAGCGTGACCACGTCGGGGCGGACCCGGTGGACGACGTCCAGACATTCGGCACCGTCGGCCGCGGTCACCACCTCGAAGCCCTCCAGCTCGAGGTTGACCCTGATCAGCTGCCGGATGACCTTGTTGTCGTCCACAACAAGCACGCGGCCGGACACGCCTGGCACAACTCGAGAGTAGGTTGCGCCGCGGCGCCGCGTCCGGCTTTTCCCCACTTCCACCCGCACGGGGAAACCGGGGGCGGGGCGGGCTGGCGAGGGCGGGGCGGGCTGGCGCGGGGAGCTGACGAGGACTCCGAAATACCTGTTCCCGGGCACCCGGCAGGAGCTGGTAGTGTTCAACCCGTCGCCGCTCACCGCGGCGATACGCCCCCGTAGCTCAGGGGATAGAGCAACGGCCTCCGGAGCCGTGTGCGCAGGTTCGAATCCTGCCGGGGGCACTCCAGCTTGGACAGCGTGATCAATCCGCTGACCTGCTGAAGTGCCGAAGATGAAGGGTCGGACTCAGTCTCACTGAGTCCGACCCTTCGTCGTTGTCTGTCACTGGTTGTGCGTGAGTAGTGCGTGAGGCGCGATCGCACCCGAAAGCCCCTCCTAGAGCGCAAGGCCACCGATAGCCTCCCCGAAGATCGAGCTACCGACTGGCCAGCGACTTGGGGGAACGGTGCCGGAAAGGGTCACCCAGAGCAGAAGGATCGAGCGGGCGGGGGTAAACGCTCTACGCGCGCTTCTCGAAGACCATGATCAGATCGTCCAAGAGATCGACGGCGGCAACGACTATGGGGAAGACCTGTTCGTCATGCTCACCAAGGACGGCGAGCGAACCGGTGTCGCGATCACCATCCAGGTGAAGAGTGGCAATAAGTACAAGCGGGCACATAGTTACGCGATCCCTGTCGAGGGTCATGCGAATGACTGGAAGAACGGCCTGCTGTCCGTCCTAGGTGTCGTGTTCGACGTAGCAACAGGACAGCTGTTCTGGGCGAACCTCACGGAGTGTCTGGAGTCCTCCGAGGAGGCGCCCAGCTGGATCGCCGTGCCGCGGGAACAGGAACTGAACGAGGACACCATCCAGTCGTTCCTGGCCTTGACGCATAAGTTCGTTGAGGCTCGTTCACAACGGCGCATCGAAGAGGCATCACTGCACGTCACTCGACTATCAGGAACCTCCGGCGCCTCGCCCCGCTTCGTAGGCCGGGAGAAGGAGCAACAGGCGATCAGGGACATGCTGACCACCATGGGACGTCGAGTCCTGGTCTCAGGGATGGCCGGCGTCGGCAAGACGTCCTTGGTGGACCAAGTGGTCAGGCACCACGATGTGTCTGCAGTGTTCTCTGGCGGCGTGATCGTCACAGACATGCACGGGTTCTCGGCGCATCACACGCGCATGGCCAGCCCTGGGATCGCGTACGGACCTCTCCTGTCAGTTCTCGGCGTACCGGGTGACGAGATCCCGCGTACCGCAGAAGGCCAGGCTGCGCTCTACCACCGAACGCTCGACGCCCTCGACGCCTCCGGCAACCCGGTATTGATGGTGTTCGACAACGTAGCCGAGCTCTCTCAAGTCGCCGAGTTGCTCCCCAGGGCAGACGCCCATGGCGTGGTACTGACCTCTCGCAGCAGGTTGGGGGTGCTCAAAGGAATCGAGACGATCAACCTCGACTGTCTCAGTCTGGAGGAGTCAAACGTCCTGCTTACTCAGATCTTGGGGCCTGAAGACCAGCGTCTCCACACCCCCGGCCCGATCCGTGATCTGTGCACCCTGTGTGGCCATCTTCCGCTGGCGCTCAGCATCTCGGCAGCCATCCTGAAAGACGACGTCGGCCTCACGGCCGACGACCTAGTGGCAGAACTGAGGGAAGAGAAGAGCCGGCTCGATGTCCTGCACTTTGGGGACACCGCTGTAAGGGCAGCCCTTCAGGTCTCGCTCGCTCGCCTCGACTGCGCCATGAGGGATCCTTTCTGCCGACTCTCCATCCATCCGGGCAGCGAGATGTCGGAACAGGCAGCCTCGGCAGTCCTCGGAGTATCTGTCCCACAGACTCGCTCGCTCCTGCGCCGGCTCAGTCAGGCCAGCCTCATCTCCCGCAGCTCCGCCGCCTCACGGTGGTGGATGCACGACCTTGTTTATCTATTCGCTGCCGAGCAATGCGAAAAAAAGGTCTCTGATAGCGATCGCCAACAAGCCTTCAGTCGCCTAACAGAGGTGTATTGCCAGGCTTCACTAAATGCAGACCTCACGCTGCGCGGCACCCCCGAGGGGAATCCGCCACAGTTCCAGTCAGCTACCGAAGCCCTGAGCTGGCTTGACCTAGAGTGCGCAAATCTGCAGGCTTCAGCGCGAGTCGCTCGCGACATCGATCTAACCGAACAGGCATACGCCCTTTCGATGCACCTCATCGTCTATCTCGACCTAAGGGGGCGCATCACCGAAGGTCTTCAGTCGGCGCAATCGCCTACGAGGCGGCGCGTAAAGAGCGTGACACCGAACGGCAGGTTAGGGCTCTCAATAACATTGGAATCAACCTCACCTCCCAGGGCAGGTTCGAAGAGGCCATTCGAACTCTCAAAAAGGCAGCCGCCATTGCAGAACGGATCGGCTTCCTGGATGGGCAATGCGACGCAACAGTCAGTCTAGGCGCAGCAGTTCGCCAGCACATCAGCCCTAGAGCAGCTATCCCAATCTTGATCGATGCCGTGAAACTCTCAAGAGAGAATCGAGACCCCAACGATATCGGAGCATCGCTAACCAACCTTGGCTCCGCATACCGCGAATCCGGCCTCTTGCACCAGGCAGCGGCAGCCCTCAGTGCATCCATTCCATACCATCGCGCCTCGGGAAACCGGAGACAGGAAGCATCTGCACATGCCGGGCTGGGGGTAGCTCTTAGCCAGCTAGGCCAGCAAGAGAAATCCGAAGAGTGTTTCCAGGAGGCATTTACTGCCTACAGAGAAGTTCAGGATGAAGCAGGAATCAACCTCAACTACATGAACTTGGGGCATACGCAACTCAAATCCGGAAAGATCAAGGAGGCGCGAGACTCCCTACATCGAGCACTCCGCTTTTTTCAAAGCACCGCACATCATCATTTCGAGGCTAATTCACTCGGCTTGCTAGGAGCTGCAGAGTGGATATCAGGAGACATCGACCAAGCAAAGATCTACTACGAGGAAGCCATTCGAATCTTTCGCAGAATCGGGCTGAAAGAAAGCGAACGAGAGACGAAGGCGGCACTAAGTGAAATGTTGAGCGGTCGCTCCAGCTAGCTCTAGAATCTGTCGACATCGCCGCCCAGTCTTCTCTCAGCGCATCCCCAAGGATGTGGCCGAAGTGCCACGCCGACCACATCCTTGGTACGCCGCCCCTTCACCAACCCATAGCGCTCTCGATCTTCCTGTTATTGATTTCTTGGTGCCCATCAATGCAGCCCTCGTAGCGTCGATGGATGACCTCAGGTGAGTTACCTGCTCGACGAGCTACCTCAGCCACTGACACTCCCGCGTTCAGCCAATTCGTGATGCACGTGTGGCGGAGGTCGTAGGGTCTCTGGGCCAGTGGGGAGTCAGCCTTGTCCCCGGGTAGGGCCAAGGGGCGGGCTTCCTGCCAGACCCTCCAGTAGCTGGATGTCCCGAGGACACCACCGCGCTCGTTTGCGAAAAGTCGGCCATCCCTCGCCGTGCCGTACTCCGCTATGTGAGCGCGGAGCGTCGTGACCAGAATGGGCGGGATGGGAGCCGGGCGATCCGCCTTGGGGGCACGGGACTTGAGGACGCGCTTGTCGTGGCGCTCCCCCGAGTCCGTCCACCTCTTCCCGGACACCGGGCGGGTCTCCCTCAGTGTGAGGGTTCCCCATCCGGTGTCGGGGAGGTGGCAGTCCTTCTCCCTGAGACCGACCGCTTCGGCCGGCCGCATCGCCGCGTAGAGCTGGCACGCGAAGAAGGCGACCAAGCGACGGCCGCGGTTGCGGTGGACGGAGCCCACATACGAGACCGCCGTCAGCAGCTCGGCTCCCTGGACGGGGTTCACCAGGACCCGGGGGTCCACGACGTCGCCTTTCGTGGGCCCGGAGCGCTTGAGGCCATGGAGGGGGATCTCCTCCAGGTAGCCGCACTCGATCGCGTACTCCATCGCTGTGTTGAAGCCGCGGCGTCGGCGCCTGTACGTCTCCCCGGCTGCCGGAGTGTCGTCCAGCTTGAAGGAAAGCCGGTACTGCACGTCCCGGACCACCTTCGGGTCCATGAGGGCCGACAACCGGAGCGAGCGGTGCTGAAGCCACTGGCAGGCCCCGGCCAGTTTGCGGGGCGGCTCCTCATCGCGGTGGGCCGGAACCACCGCCCACCGCATAGCAAGCCGGATCTCCTCCGGCTCCGGCGCCTTCTTCGGCCTCCGGACGACTGCTCTACGTCGGCATAGCTCCGCGCCACATGACGAACCGGACCAGTACGCAGAACTTGAGGAAGCGCGTGCGGTACCACTGCCGAGGCAACGCAGCCGGATCAACGCTTCGGCTAACCCTTGGCTGCCTACTCGGGCTGGAGCTGCGCCGCGTAGGCAGCGGGACCCGTCTCACCTTCGGCAAGGCCGGAGAAGCCGCGCTCACTCAGTGGATGGCCGACAACGCGCAAGTGTGCTGGTTGGAACACAACGAACCGTGGACCATGGAGTCGGAACTCATCTCCCAACTCAACCTGCCACTGAACCTCGACCAGAACCTCCACAACAGATTCCACGATCGTCTTAAGGAGCTGCGCGCCGATGCGCGCGAGCGCACAAGAACACTGCCCATCAGCGCCTAGACCGCCCGGCTGACATCACCAGCTGACATCAACGACGCTGAACGAGAGCGGACAGCAGCAGCTTTAGCCGGAGTGTCAGGCAGTCACAAGGGCCCCGTTCCGAGAGGTCGACCCATACGGCGATCGAACTCCTAAAGCGGTGCTCGGTGGTCCTGCGGGCTATCTGTGGATCGAGCCCACCTGATCCGCCATGAACGAGTCTTCTACCTGCCATGTTGTCCAGGACTCAAGGGGCTTCGGCCGTGCCCGCACCAGCGGCTCCTGCCGTGGTCCAGACGGCGGATCACGCTGAGCGCATGCTCTTGGCGAACGGCATACTCGGCTCATACGGCGTGAGGGCCCTAAACCCCCACATGAACGAGGCGATGGAATGGCCATGACGGCCGCAACAAGCACCGGTAGCGACATCGTTGTATCGGTACTGACGGCCGTCGTTGCCTCCCTCCTCGGGGCCGCCGGCTTGTGGTTTCAGGAGTGGCGCACGCGGCGTCGTTCCGAGGCTAGGCGTCGACACGAACTAGAAGAAGCCCAGGCCTATCTTGCCTTCATGGCTCAGTGGTTCAGCACCCATGCGACGGTTGCTCCAGGCGTGGATATCGCTCGTACGAGGCTCTGGGCATCCGAGCGCTTGGACCGACAACTGCGTGAACTCCATGTATCGCTCAGTGAGGTATCGCAGCCGAGGCGCACACCCTTCTGGGCCAGAATCAGAAAGCTATTGCTGCTGTACCGATTGCACTCCATCACCGGGTCACTCGTTCGACTGTTGTTCTACAGCGTCCTGATCATTGTCTGTAGTGTCACCCCGGGCCTCCTACTTGACGAGCGCACCGCCTGGGGGGACAGAATCGGTGCGTCGCTGCTGCTCATCCTGGTGGGCCTCGGGCTGCTCTTTGGTCTGGGGCGTCTTGTCGCTCGGCTATCACCTGAGGCGGATGGATTGCGCATGGGGCAGGAGTATGCGGGCATTGAGGATGAGGAGGACATCACGGGGTGATGTCCCTTGCCCTAGGGTTGGTCCCGGGCGAGCGGAGAACAGGCGCAGGCGGTAAGCCCTCTGGTCGAGCCTCGCGGCCCATTTGTGGACTAGTGCCTCCCATGGGCGCCCCACCGCTGCTCTGACCAGCAGAGACACGTGAGGCACACGGGCCCTCCGGAGCCGTGTGCGCAGGTTCGAATCCTGCCGGGGGCACCCCTTATGAGGTGCCCGAAGACCCCGCCATCAGCGGTTTCGCTGAGAACGGGGTCTTCGCGTATGCGCAGACGTACGCCGCCCGGAGTGGGGGATGACGGATCGTGGGGCCCATTTGCGGGGTGGGTCATGGGGCGTTTCCCCCGTCGGTCGCCACAAGCTGCGAGACCGCTGCCGGGTTGATCGGGTCGGCGGTCGAACCGTCGTGGGGCGGCATCGCGGCCGCAGCTGCCTTGATCAGTCCGCAAGCCGGGCTCGGCCGGTTCAGTCCGTCTTGATCGCGCCTCCGTCGATGACGTGGTCCGCGCCGGTGACGCTGCCTGCGAGGGGGGAGGCGAGGCAGGTGACGAGGGTGGCGACCTCGTCGGGGCGGACCAGCCTGCCGGTCACCATTCCCATGGCGGTCGGGAGTGGCGCCCGGAGCTGGTCGACACGCTGTTGCGTGGCCTCGGACGGCAGGACGAGGGGGGCTTCCTCGGTCCTTGACGGTTCTCAGGTGGTGGCGGTGGCCGGGTCGCTCACCCCCGGGGCGCCGGTCTCCACGTGGCCGGCGAAGCGGCGCAGGAAGACGGTGTCCGTGTCGGAGACCACCGAAACGTCGTACCAGCGCCTGGTGGCACGCAGGTCCACCGCGTGCGTCACCGTGATGCCCGCGCGCACCGTGAAGGTCTGCGGCTGCCCGCCGTAGGCGTTGGTGACGGTGAGGTGGGCGGTCGTGGCGCCGACCGGGTTGGCCAGGGTCAGGTCGAGGTTCCCGGTCGTCGCGTTGTGGCGGGCCGTCACCTCGGGGCAGACGGTCCTGGCGGGGCTCCTGAAGGTGCGCAGGAAGCCGTTCGGGCCGTGGACCGTGAGGTGGTGGGTGCCCTTGGAGTACGCCGAGTTCCAGGTGTCGGAGACCTTCTTGCCGGCTTCCGCGGTGTATGTCCAGGGGGCGTCGGTGCGGTTCGCCGACGTCACGTAGAACTGCGCTCCGGCCGCGGCGCCCGGGCCGAAGGTCAGGGCGATCCGGCCGTCGGCCGTGTTCACCGCGGCGTCCACGTACGGGGCGTACGGCAGCGGGCGGGCCGGGCGCGTGCCCGGCTCCTGCTCGGGCATGGCGCCGACCGCCGGTGCGGTGGGCCGGTAGTCGGGGTGGCGTTCGCGGTCCGGTGGCTCGTACGCGGCGGTGCCGGGCAGTTCGGCGGGGTGCGGGTCGGCCGTACTGAAGTCGAAGGCCGAGGTGAGGTCGCCGCAGATCGCGCGGCGCCACGGGGAGATGTTCGGCTCGTTCACGCCGAAGCGGCGTTCCATGAAGCGGATGATCGAGGTGTGGTCGAAGACCTCGGAGCAGACGTAACCGCCGGTGCTCCAGGGCGAGACGACGAGCATCGGGACGCGCGGGCCGAGGCCGTAGTTGCCCGCCGCGTACGACGTGCCGCCCGCGTAGAGCTCGGTGGTGGTGTCGGCGGTGGACTTGCCCTGGGAGGGGGAGGCCGGCGGGTACGGGGGCACGACGTGGTCGAAGAAGCCGTCGTTCTCGTCGTACGTGATGAACAGGGCCGTCCTGCTCCACACCTCCGAGTCGGACGTCAGCGCGTCCAGGACCTGCGCGATGTACCAGGCGCCGTAGTTCGAGGGGAAGTTGGAGTGCTCGGTGAAGGCCTCCGGGGCGGCGATCCAGGAGATCTGCGGGAGCCGGCCGGCCAGCACGTCGGCCTTCAGGTCGTCGAGGTAGCCGTCGCCGTTCTTGACGCTGGTGCCGGTGCGGGCCTTGTCGTAGAGCGGGTCGCCGGGCCTGGCGTTGCGGTACTGGTCGAAGTAGAGGAGGGAGTTGTCCCCGTAGTTGCCGCGGTAGGCGTCGTCGATCCAGCCCCAGCGGCCCGCGGCGTCCAGTCCGTCCCCGGTGTCCTGGTAGATCTTCCAGGAGATCCCGGCCTTCTCCAGGCGTTCGGGGTACGTCGTCCAGCCGTACCCCGCCTCCTCGTTGCCGAGGACGGGGCCGCCGCCGGTGCCGTCGTTGCCGGTGTGGCCCGTCCACATGTAGTAGCGGTTCGGGTCGGTGGCTCCGACGAACGAGCAGTGGTACGCGTCGCAGACGGTGAACCTGTCGGCGAGGGCGTAGTGGAACGGGATGTCCTCGCGTGTCAGGTACGCCATGGTGGTGGGTGTCTTGGCCGGTACCCACTGGTCGTACTTGCCCTGGTTGATCGCCTTGTGGCCGCCCGCCCAGTCGTGGTTGAGGCCCTGGAGGAACTGCATCCCCAGGTCGTCGGCCGTCGGGTGGAACGGCAGCGTCACCTTCTTGTTGCCGTCCGCCTGGTGCCAGACCGGCTTTCCGCTCGGCAGCGTCACCGGACGCGGGTCCCCGAAGCCCCGTACGCCCTTCAGCGCGCCGAAGTAGTGGTCGAAGGAACGGTTCTCCTGCATCAGGACGACGATGTGGCCGACGTCCTGGAGGGTGCCGGAGCGACGGGCGGCCGGGATGGCCGCGGCGCGGTCGATGCTGCTCGACAGGGCGGCGAAGCCCGCGGTCGCCCCTGCGATCTGGAGGAAGCGGCGCCGGTGGAGATCTGGCATGGGTGCAGGGTCTCCTGGGGTGTGAGGGGACGGGAGCGAAGAGAATGTTCCAAGAGGACCGGGGGCAAGGGAAGAGGGCGTGTCGTCCCCGTGAAAAGCGGCGGTACACGTCGCCAACGCGAAAACGCGGGCCGCACGGCCGGGCCGGTCAGGAGGCGGCCGACGCGCCCGGTAGCGCGTCACCGCACCGGTGCCGCGGGGGCGATGAGCCCCGCCGGTCCGGTTGGTGCAGACTCGACAGCAGGGCGGGCCTGCGGGCAGACGGTGCAGGCAGGCGCCGCGACCGGCACGCACGGACACACGAGGGGACCATCGAATGATCATCTTTGGCAGCAAGGGCTACCTCTACCAACTGGCGATGCTCACGCTGGTGTGCGGGCGCTGCGGCAATCCGGCGGCGCACACGCTCAAGAAGCGCGTCAACAAGTTCACGCTGTTCTTCGTACCGCTGTTCCCGTTCTCCACCAAGTACACGACGCAGTGCACTTTCTGCGGTGCCGAGCAGCAGGTCTCCAAGGTGCAGGCGGAGCAGCTCCAGGCGCAGGGCGGCGACGGCCGGGGCGGGCAGGGGCACGGCAGCGGTTACGGGCAGGCGCCCCAGCAGCATCCCGGGCAGAACCCCTACCAGCGCTGAGCACACAGAGTGACAGATTGCGATCAATAGGTGGCGAAATTAGTGTGAATCGGGCGAGTCGAGGACCGGTTCGTCACGGACCGGATCCCCCCGCCGTCCTTCGCCGCGGTGAAGGCCTCCCACCCTCCAGGAGCCAGCATGCACATGCCCCTGCTCCCCCGGTCCCCGCTGCCCGGGTCCGCGCCCTCCCGGACTCCGCTCTCCCGGACTCCGCGGTCCAGGTCTCCGCTCTCCCGGCTCGGCCTCTACGCCGCCGCCGGTGCCGTCGCCGCGCTCGCCGCCGCCGGCCCGGCGTTCGCCGCCGCGGATCCCGGCCGGCATCCGGAGCCCCAGGCAGGGAGTTCCCCCACGTACAAGGGGCGCGTCACCGCCAAGTCGGGGCTGCTGCTGCGCGACAAGCCCACCCGCGGCAGCAGGGTCGTCGGCAGCAGGCCCTACGGCGCGGTCGTCCGCATCTTCTGCAAGACCCACGGCGAGAACGTGCACGGCGACAGCCACTGGTACCTGCTCACCGACGGCACCTGGGCCTGGGGCTCGGCGCGCTACATCGCGGACATCGGGCCCGCCCCGCGCACGTGCTGAAGCCCATGCGCTGAAGCCGACGTGCCGAACCCGACGTACCGAAACCGACGCGCCGAACCCTCCGCGCACGTGCTGACGACCCCACGGCCAGGCGGCCCTCCGCCCCCGTCCGCGCCCCGAGGAGCCCTGGTCCCGCCCCGGCGGGCCCCCCGGGCGTGAGCGGCCGGCCGCACTCACCGGCCGGACCCCCTTGACATATACGGACATACGGCCCGCTTGCTTGCTACGTTGCCTGACATGACCGCAACGACGGTGGACGCTCCCCCGCCCGACCTACGCCTCCCCAAGCGGCGCGGCGTCGAACTCGCGCTCCTCGTCTGCGCCGTCCTCGTCGCCGTGTACGGCTACATCGCCGTCGGCCTCACCCAGGACGGCGCCGTGCCCCCCGGCGCCGCCGGTTACGGCGCCGGTCTCGGCGCCCTCGCGCTCCTCGCCCATCTCGCCGTCCGCTTCCGCGCCCCGTACGCCGACCCGCTGCTCCTGCCCATCGGAGTCCTCCTCAACGGCCTCGGCCTGGTCCTCATCTACCGCCTCGACCTGGAGACCCCCAGGGACCAGGCGGCCCCCACCCAGCTCATCTGGTCCACCCTCGGCGTCGCGCTCTTCATCGGTGTCGTGATCCTGCTGCGCGACCACCGCGTCCTCCAGCGGTACGCCTACCTCTCGGTCGCCGCCGCCCTCGTCCTGATGATCGTGCCGATCTTCTTCCCGGCCATCAACGGCGCGAAGATCTGGATCCGCGTCGGCGGCTTCTCCTTCCAGCCCGGCGAATTCGCGAAGATCCTGCTCGCCGTCTTCTTCGCCGCCTACCTCGCCGGGAACCGCAACGCCCTCGCCTACACCGGCCGCAGGATCTGGAAACTCCAGCTCCCCACCGGCCGCGTGCTGGGCCCGATCGTCGCGATCTGGCTGCTCAGCGTCGGCGTACTCGTCCTGGAGCGCGACCTCGGCACCTCGCTGCTCTTCTTCGGGCTCTTCGTGATCATGCTGTACGTCGCGACCGGCCGCACCGGCTGGATCGCCGTCGGCCTGCTCCTCGCGGCGGTCGGCGCCTTCGTCGTCGGCTCGCTCGAACCGCACGTCCACAGCCGCGTCCAGGACTGGCTGCACCCCTTCGCGTCCATCGAGGCGGGCCGGGGGGCGAGCCAGCTCGCCCAGTCGCTCTTCGCCTTCGCGGCCGGCGGCATGCTCGGCACGGGGCTCGGCGCCGGCGACTCCGTCCTCATCGGCTTCGCCGCCAAGTCCGACTTCATCCTGGCGACGGCGGGCGAGGAGCTCGGCCTGTCCGGGCTCACCGCGATCTTCCTGCTGTACTCCCTGCTCGTCGCCCGCGGCTACCGGGCGGGCCTCGCGCTGCGCGACCCGTTCGGGCGGCTGCTCTCGATCGGCCTCGCCTCGATCCTCGCCCTCCAGGTGTTCGTCATCGCGGGCGGTGTGACGGGGCTGATCCCGCTGACCGGCATGGCGATGCCGTTCCTCGCACAGGGCGGCTCGTCCGTCGTCACCAACTGGATCATCGTGGCGCTGCTGATCCGGGTCAGCGACTCGGCCCGCCGCCCGCAGCCCGAGCACGTCGAGACCGGCGTCATCGCCCCCGTCGTGGAGGACGACCAGTGATCCGCTACATCCGCCGCGCCGCCGGACTGTGCCTGCTGCTGCTCGTCGCGCTGCTGCTGAACGCCGCCCGCCTCCAGGTCTTCCAGGCCGAGTCGCTGAACGACGATCCGGCCAACCGGCGCCAGACCATCGTCCGTTACAGCCAGCCGCGCGGCGACATCGTCGTGGACGGGAGGCCGGTCACCGGCTCCCGGGACAGCGGCGAGCAGCTGCGGTACGAAAGGACGTACCGGCACGGTCCGTTGTACGCGCCCGTCACCGGCTACGCCTCCCAGACGTACGGCACGACCCTCGTCGAGAACGCCGCGGACGACGTCCTCTCCGGCACCGACCCGATGCTCGCCCCGTTCCCCCTGTGGAACGAGGTCACGCGCGCGCAGCAGCCCGGCGGCGACGCCGTCACCACGATCAGGGGCGCGGTCCAGCGGGCGGCGTACGACGGGCTCGCCGGCCGGAAGGGCGCCGTCGCGGCGATCGAGCCCTCGACGGGGAAGATCCTGGGGCTGGTCAGCAGCCCGTCGTACGATCCCGGGCGGATCGCCGGGACCGGGAAGGCGGTCACGGACGCGTGGGCGCGGCTGACCGGCGCGTCGAGTCAGCCGATGCTCAACCGGGCCATCCGGCAGACGTACCCGCCGGGGTCCACCTTCAAGATCGTGACGGCGGCCGCGGCGCTCGAATCGGGCGTGGTGGAGGACGTCGACGCGCCGACGGGGACGCCCGATCCGTACGTCCTGCCCGGCACCACCACCACGCTCCCCAACGAGGCGCGCGGCTGCCGCGACGCGTCGCTGGAGTACGCGGTCCGGGTCTCCTGCAACACGGTGATGGCGGAGCTGGGCGTGCGGACGGGGCTGGCCGGGATGCTGGACACCGTGCGGAAGTTCGGCTTCAACGACGACGGGCTGAAGATCCCGTCCGGGGTGTCCCGGAGCAACTTCGACACCAGCATGAGCGACGACCAGCTCGCGCTCTCCTCCATCGGCCAGTACGACACGACGGCGACGCCGCTCCAGATGGCGATGGTCGCCGCGGCCGTCGCCAACGACGGTGACCTCAAGTACCCGTACCTGGTGGACCGGACGACCCGGGCGGACGGCGACGTCGTCTCGCGGACCCGCCGGAAGTCCCTGCACCAGGCGGTGAGCCCGGCCACCGCCCTGCGGCTCCAGCGGATGATGGTCGACGTCGTGGAGAAGGGGACGGGTAAGAACGCCGCCATCCCGGGGGTGACGGTGGGCGGCAAGACGGGCACGGCGCAGCACGGCGTCGGCAACACGGGTACGCCGTACGCCTGGTTCATCTCCTGGGCGCGGGAGGAGGGCGGGAGCCGGCCCGCGGTCGCGGTGGCGGTGGTCGTGGAGGACGCGGCGGCGGACCGCGCCGACATCAGCGGCGGGGGAAGCGCGGCGCCGATCGCGCGGGCGGTGATGCGGGCGGCGCTGGACGGCTGACGGGTCGTCATGTCTCGCTGTGCGGAACGGTCTGGGCGGGAGTTCCGTACGCGCTTATCGTGCGGCCATGACTACCGACTCCGCCGCCCCCGCCGCGTACGAACTCGCCCAAGTGAACATCGCCCGGCTCAAGTTCCCGCTGGACTCCCCGGAGCTGAAGGACTTCGTGGACGCCCTGGACCCCGTGAACGCGGCGGCCGACGGCGCCGACGGCTTCAGGTGGCGGTTGCAGAGCGAGACGGGCAACGCGACGGACGTGCCGGTGTTCGGGGACGAGTGGCTGATCCTCAACATGACGGTGTGGCGCGACACCAACGCCCTGACCGCCTTCATGTACCAGGGGCAGCACCGGGAGCTGCTCGCCCGGCGCCACGAGTGGTTCGAGCGCGTGAAGGAGGCGATGACCGCGCTGTGGTGGGTGGAGGCGGGGAACCGCCCGACGGTGGCGGACGCCGAGAAGGCGCTCCTGCGCCTGCGCGAGCAGGGCCCGACGCCGGAGGCCTTCACCCTGCGTACGACGTTCCCGCCCCCCGGCGGCGCGTCCGTGTGATCAGCCGGCCCTCCGCCTCGTCTCCTCCCGGACCTTTACGGTGATCTCGTCCCTTCCAGGGCTCGGCGGCGAAGGGCGGGTCCGCCGCGCGCACCAGCCCGTCACGGACCGGCCCCCGTCTGCCCTTTGCACCCCTGTGCCCCTTTGCGGAAGGGGTGGTGGGCAGAATCACCCCTCGACGAACGAGCGGCCGACGAGGCGGCCAACAAGTCCTGCGCGAGGGATTGACGGGCTTGCTGACAAGCAGTCTCATAAGAGGCGAGCACGGCTGTGACCGCCAGTAACCCACCCGTGAGGTGCCCCCGCCATGACCACAGTGACCGAACGCGACGCACTCAGGGACGCACTCGGCCTCCTCAAGGACCGTGAGCAGGTCGCCGAGCGCCTGCTGGAGTCGTCCGCCAAGCACTCCTTCGACCCCGAGACGGAACTCGACTGGGACGCCCCCGTCGAGGAGGGCAAGTGGTTCTGGCCGCCCGAGCTCATATCGCTCTACGACACCCCGCTCTGGCGGAAGATGTCCGAGGAGCAGCGCATGGACCTGGCCAGGCACGAGGCCGCGTCGCTGGCCTCCCTCGGCATCTGGTTCGAGATCATCCTCATGCAGCTGCTGGTCCGGCACATCTACGACAAGTCCGTGACCAGCAACCACGTGCGCTACGCGCTCACCGAGATAGCCGACGAGTGCCGGCACTCGATGATGTTCGCCAAGATGATCCAGAAGGGCGGCGCGCCCGCCTACCCGGTGCCGCGCTTCTACCACAACCTCGCACGCGTCCTGAAGACCGTCTCGACGACGCCGGGTTCGTTCGCGGCCACGCTGCTCGGCGAGGAGATCCTCGACTGGATGCAGCGGCTGACGTTCCCGGACGAGCGCGTCCAGACCCTCGTGCGCGGCGTGACCCGCATCCACGTGGTCGAGGAGGCACGCCACGTCCGCTACGCCCGCGAGGAGCTGCGCCGCCAGATGGTGACCGCGCCCGCGTGGGAGCGGGAGCTCACCCGGGTCAGCTGCGGCGAGGCGGCCCGGGTCTTCTCGACGTGCTTCGTCAACCCGCAGGTGTACGAGAACGTCGGCCTCGACCGCCGCCAGGCCGTCGCCCAGGTCAAGGAGAGCGGCCACCGCAGGGAGGTCATGCAGAACGGCGCGAAGCGGCTCACCGACTTCCTGGACGACATCGGCGTGCTCCAGGGCGTCGGCCGCCGGCTCTGGAAGAGCTCGGGACTCCTCGCGTAAACGGGCACATACGGGGCTACGCTGCGGGCATGACCCCGGCAGCAGCCACCCCCGCGTACCGCAGGCTCAGCGTCGAGGAGCGTCGCAGCCAGCTCCTGGGCGCCGCCCTGTCGCTCTTCGCGCACCGGGCGCCCGAGGAGGTCTCGCTGGACGACGTGGCGGAGGCGGCCGGGGTGTCCAGGCCGCTGGTGTACCGCTACTTCCCGGGCGGCAAGCAGCAGTTGTACGAGGCCGCGCTCCGCTCCGCCGCCGACGAGCTGAAGCTGTGCTTCGCCGAGTCGCAGACCGGGCCGCTCACCCTGCGGCTCGCCGCCGCCCTGGACCGCTACCTGGCCTTCGTCGACCAGCACGACGCCGGGTTCAGCGCGCTGCTCCAGGGCGGCAGCGTGGCCGAGACCTCCCGTACGACCGCGATCGTCGACGGGGTGCGGCGGGCCGCGGCCGAGCAGGTACTGGCGCATCTGGGCGTCGCGGAGACGGCCGGGCCGCGCCTGCGGATGATGGTCCGCACCTGGATCACGGCCGTCGAGGCGGCCTCCCTGATCTGGCTGGACGAGGACAAGCAGCCGCCGGCCGGCGAGCTGCGGGACTGGCTGGTCGGCCACTTCGTCGCGCTGCTGACCGTGACCGCGGCGACGGACGCGCGGACGGCGGCCGTGACGAGGGCGGTGCTGGCGACGGAGACGGCGGACGGCCCGGCGGGGGTGCTGGCGCGGCGGGTGGTCCCGGTGGTCGCCGAAGCGGCGCACCTCCTGTGAAACCTGGAGCGGCCCGCCTCCCGCGAAACCTCCCGCTGCCGCGGTGGGGCCTTCTGCGGCTCCGGCGCCATCCCCTGCGGCCGCTGTGAGATCTCCTGGGACCGTTGTCCCTGCGAGACTGGCCGGGTGAGAAGCGAGAACACGCCCTTCGTGGGCGGTCCCCTGGACGGGCGGGTGCTGCCGGTGCTCGTCGGGCCGACCGGACACCCGCCGAAGTGGTACGAGGTGCCGGTGCCGGACGACGGCGGCGGACCGCCGACCGTGCACGCCTACCTGCGCGTCCCCGCCGGATACAGCAAGCGGCTGGGGCTCCAGCGCGGCTGGAGGTACGAGTACGCGCCGGACGGACGCGAGCGCCACCGCCCGAGGTGGCCCTGGTCGAAGCCGGACAGCACGCCATAAGATCGACGGCTGTGCAGGGTGTGGCCGCTGTGTCCGAGGGAGCGGCCCCGGCACGGTGAGCACAGGGGGTGCGCCTTGGAAGCGCTGCGTCAGGACGATCCACGCCGCATCGGGCCGTACGCCCCGCTGTCGCGCCTGCGGGAGACGGCGAGCACCGTGCAGTACCTGGCGCACTCCGCCGACGGTACGACGGCCGTGGTCTCGGCCGCCCGCCCCGCTCTGGCCGGACTGCCCGCCTTCCGCCGCCGCTTCCAGGCGGAGGCGCAGACCGCCCAGCGGCTGGCCGGCGGCTGGGTGCAGGCCCCGGTCGACTCGTGCGCCGACGGCTCCGGGCTGTGGACGGCGACCCCTTACGTACCCGCGCTGACGCTGGGCGAGGCGGTCGGACTCGCCGGGCCGCTGCCGGAGCGGACCGTACGCACCCTGGGCGCCGCGCTCGCCGAGACCCTGTCCCGGGTGCACGCCACCGGCGCCGTACTCCACGGCCTCGCCGCCGACACCGTGCTGCTGGCCTCCGACGGGCCGCGCCTGACGGCTTTCGGCGCGCTGGGGGCCTCGGCGGCCGCCGAGGCGGGTCCCGGCGGCCAGTTGTCCGTACGCCTCGGCTACCTCACCCCGGAGCAGCTGGCCGGCCAGGAGCCCGGCCCCGCGTCCGACATCTTCGTCCTCGGCCTGCTCCTGGCGTACGCCGCGACCGGCGCGACCCCGCTGGCGGCGGGCCCCGAGGGCGCGGCCGCCGAACGCATCGCGCACGCCGAGCCGGAACTGGCCGCCGTACCGCAGGAGTTGCGCGCGCTGATCGCCCGCTGCCTGGCCAAGTCCCCGGCGGACCGCCCGGCCCCGGGCGCCCTGGCGGCGGAACTGGCCCTGGAGGGCGCGGCGGCCCTGGCCCGCCACGGCTGGCTCCCGGACCGGCTGGTGTCGGCCCTGGCGGACCAGGCGGCGAGGGCGCTGGAGCCGGGCGCGGGGACGGGAGCGGGTGCGGGAGCCGAGGCGGGAACGGGAGCGGGAGCGGAGACGGGCGCGGGAGCCGGGGCGCAGAACCTGGTTCCCCTGCCCGCCCCTTCCCGCCACCTGGGCTCCGCCCCCCGCCCGCCGGGCGGACCGGGAGACCCGGCCCACCAAGGGGGCCCCTCCCCGGCCTCCGGGGCCACGGGGGAGACCGGCGGCACGCCCGCGGGTGCCGCGGACGTCGGCGGCGGGCCGACACTGCGTCTGCCGGCGCTGCGGCGCACGGCGGCGCCGGTCGTGAGCACAGGCGCGGCCCCAGCCGTGACGGCGGCCGGAGGCGCCGCCGGAAGCACGGCCGGAGACGCACAGCGGCCCGGCCCCGCCCCTCTCCTCCCCCACCCCGCCACCGCGCTCGCCCTGCCGCCCACCACCGCCGTGCTCCCCGCGCCGCAGCCGCCCGCCCGTACCGCCGCCCCGCGCGGCCCCGGCGGCCTCAGCAGACGCGGCCTGTTCACCGGGATCGCGGCGGGCGCCGCCGGACTGGTGGTGGGCGGAGGCGCGGTGCTGGCCTTCCCGGGCGGCGAGGACGACGCCCCCGCGCGCCCGGCCGGTGGCTCCAAGCCCGACGCCCGCCCCGAACCGCTGCCCGGGCTCGCTCCCGATCCGCTCTGGCACTACCAGCACCCGGTCGCGCTCGCGGCCGACGGTCCGCCCGCCCGCCTCTGGCGCGACCGGGTCCTCCTGATCCCGGGCCGGGAACGGACGACCGGGCTGGACCTGCGCACCGGCCGCCCTCTCTGGGAGCAGAAGGCCGCCGGTACGGAGTACGCCCCCGAAGCCGCCGACGACACCCACTGCTTCGTCGTCACCCCGGCCGACTTCCTGTGGCTGTCCGCGAAGGACGGGCGGGTCAGGCACCGGGTGCCGTACGGCCCCCTCCTGACGAAGGGCCGGAAGGACACCCGGGCCGTGCTCGGCGCGAAGGTGGCCACGGACGGCCCCGTGGTCTGGTTCTCGGCGAAGGTCGACACCCTCGGCGGGAAGAAGGACGAGGTGACGCGCACGCGCACCTACCTCTTCGCGTACGACATGGCCGCCCGCAAGGAGCTGTGGCGCACCGAGATGCCGAACGGCCGCCCCGGCGCCGTCCCCCGCTACGAGACGGTCGGCATCCGCCCCGACAGCCTCCTCCTGCGCCGGAGGACCTCGTCCCTGACCGCCGCCCAGATGAGGAAGGCCAAGGGCAGGGCGGCTTTCGTCCTCGTCGACCGCAGGACCGGCAGGACGCTGTGGAGCAAGTTCTTCCCGGGGGTACGGCCGAGCGCGGGCATCACCGACGACCCGTCCGGCCGGCTCTACGCGGCGGTGGAAGGCGACTTGCAGGCGTACGACACCCGCAGCGGCAAGAAGCTCTGGAAGCTCGAGGCCGCCCCGGGCCCCTCCGGCGACGCCCCCTACGGCTTCGGCCACGGCGTCGTGCGCGACAAGACGCTGTACGTCCCGGGCGACTCCAACGAGGTGTACGCCGTCGACAGGGCGACCGGCGCCCAGCGGTGGAAGCGCGCCACGGAGTACCCCGGCCGGGCCGTCCCCCGGGTCGCCCTCAGCAGCAGCGGCCGTACCGTCTTCGCGCTCAACGAGACACAGGCCACCGCGATCGGCGCGCGCGACGGCCGGCGGCTGTGGAAGTTCCAGGACTCCGGCGTCACGGCGCCGGGTGCGGAGGATGCCTCCGCCCCGTACCGGGCGGAGGTGTTCGGCGGCAGGGCCGTGCTGTGGCGCGGCCGCACCTTCTACGCGCTCCCTCTCGACTGAGGCACGGCACGACGCGACGCGACGGCGAAGGTTGTAGCGGAACGCGTCTCGATTGGATGCCTCTGGGATTGCACGGGCGTCACGATCCCGCCGACGGCCGAAATCCGTTGATCATCGGGCGGGCAGAGGCCGTAGATTCGGTGATCACAACAGATTCCGCGTGTCACCGGCTGAGTGGACTTCGCGCGGGGGGACCGTTGTTCACCGATCCAGAGGGAACTGTTTCATGCGCCGCACCACCGTCCGCCGTACCGCCGTCGCCGCCTCCGCGCTCTCGCTGGCCCTGCTCGTCGGCGCCTGCGGATCCGACAAGACCGTCGATGCCGCTCCCGAGGGCAAGGACAAGGGCAAGGAGAGCGCAGCCGCCGCCGAGCCCGCCGGGAAGGCCCTGTCGCAGACGGAACTGGACAAGCTCGTTCTGGCCGGGAGCGATCTGAAGAACCACAGGGTCGCCAAGCCGTCCAAGGTGGACCTCGCCGCGGTGAAGAGCGCCACCGCCGACAAGTCCGAGTGCAAGCCGCTCGTCGACGCCGTCGCACTGCGGTCCGCGGGCAAGCCCGCCGCGACCTCGGCGCGCAAGATCACCAGGGTGCCCCGGAAGCCGGCCGAGGACGCCTCGCCCGAGGAGAAGCTGGAGGCCGGCCTGACCGGTCTGGGCACCACGACGCTCATGTCGGACACCCTCGGCTCGTACGAGGGCCAGGGCGCCCAGGACGCCCTCGCCGAGCTGCGCGCCGCGGGCAGGGCCTGCGCCGGCGGCTTCACCGTGGCCACCGGCTCGGACAGGACGAAGTACACCAAGGTCGCCCCCCACACCTACACCGGCGGTGACGAAGCGGCCGCCTTCACGCTGACGATGGACCTGGAGGGCGAGCCCAGCACGTCCCAGCTGGTGACGGTGCGCAAGGGCAGCACGCTGGTGACCTTCTACGCGCAGAGCTTCACCGGCAGGACGGAGCAGCCGAAGGCCGAGATCGAGGCGCAACTGGCCAAGCTCGGCTGAACGCAGCACAGCTGATCCCGCACCACCCCGTACATCCCGCACCACCCCGCACCCCGTCCCGGCACCTCCGCCGGGGCGGGGTGCGCTGTGCAGCCACGCCGGTGGTGCCGCGGATTGCCTCTCGGCGGGTGACGGCGTTGGCCCAACCCGCCCAGCCGCCCGCTCACGCCCCCGCCACCGGTGCACATCATCACCGTGAGGCCGGACCGCCCGGCCGCGAACCGGAGGTGATGACGTGTCAAGCAGACTCACCCGGACCGTCTGTACGGTCGCACTGGCCGCCGCCACAGTGCTCACGGCGCTCCCCGCGCCGTCCACCGCGGCGGCACCGGCCGCTCCAGCCCCTCCACCCGCACCCGACCCCGCACCCGCTGCTCCACCCGCGTCCCGGCAGGCACCGACCGTCACGGAGCTGCTGACGGAACTCCAGAAGCTGTACCGGCGGGCCGAGGAGGCCAGCGAGACGTACAAGGCGACGGAGGAGTCCGTCGAGGAGCAGCTGGGCGAGGTCAGGAAGGTGACCGCGGGCCTGGTCCGGGCCCGGACCGAGCTCGCCGAGAGCCGGAGCGCGGCGGGCCGGCTGGCGCGCGAGCAGTACCAGGGGCGGACCGGCCTCTCGCCGTACCTGCGGCTGCTGCTGGCCAGGGACCCGGAGCGCGCGCTGGCGCAGGGCCACGTACTGCAGCGGGCGGCCGACGACCGAGCGGCGACGATCGCACGGCTGGAGAGCGGTGAGAGGCGGGCGGACCAGCTGGCGACCAGGGAGCGGTACGCGCTCGACAAGCAGCAGACCCTCGCCAGGAAGCAGAAGAAGCAGCGCGACGCGGTGCGGGAGCGGATGCGGGACGTGGCGGAGCTGCTGGCCTCGCTGTCGGAGGAGCAGCTGGCCGGTCTGGCGCGGCTGGAGGAGCGGAACACCGGCAGGGCGCAGCGCGGCCTGCTGGCCTCGGGCGCGCTCGGCAGCCCGGGCGAGGCGGCGAAGCGGACGCCTTCGCGGCTGGGCGGAAAGGCGCTGGAGTACGCCGTACGCCAGATCGGGAAGCCGTACGTGTGGGGCGCGGAGGGGCCGGGCTCCTTCGACTGCTCGGGGCTCACGTCGCAGGCGTGGGCGCACGCGGGGCGGGAGATCCCCCGGACGAGCCAGGAGCAGTGGCGGCAGCTGCCGAAGGTACCGCTGCGCAATCTGCGGCCGGGCGACCTGGTGATCTACTTCCCCAAGGCCACGCATGTGGCGATCTACCTCGGCAACGGCATGGTCGTCCAGGCCCCGCGCCCCGGAGCCCGCGTCAAGGTCTCCCCGATCGCGGCGAACCCCCTGCTGGGCGCGGTCCGCCCGGACCCGCGCCTGAAGCCGCTCCCGTCCTACACCCCGCCGAAGCTGCCGCGGGGCGCGGCGGAAGGGCCTGACCTGGGGTACGCGTCGGAGGCGGCGCCCGGGGCGTAGCCCTGTGCGGGCTGTTTCCCTGCCCGGGACCGGCGCGTCGTCCGCCACGGCGTGCCGGCGCGAGTCCCGCGCGTGGCCGTTCGCACACCGTCGACGGGGTACCAGAGGACCATGACCGGCATCCGCGTCATCGGCACAGCGCGGTACGAAGGCGCCGCCCCGCAGCAGGTCTGGTACGCGTCCTACGGCTCCAACACGCATCCGGACCGCCTGGCCTCCTATCTCGCGGGCGGTCGCCCTCCGGGGGCTGCCAGGACCTACCCGGGCTGCCGGGACAGGCGCGCACCGGCAGCGTCCGTCCCGGTGGAGCTGGAGGGCACCCTCTACTTCGCCACGGAGTCTCCGGTGTGGACCGGAGCGCGAGCCTTCTACGATCCCGGGGCGGACGGACGTGTTCTCGCGCGGGCACACCTGGTCACGGCCGAGCAGTTCTCTGACGTCGCGGCTCAGGAGATGTACCGGGAGCCGGGCGTCGACCTCGACCTGAGCGGGGCTTTGACCAGGGGCAGGGCAGCGCTGGGCGACGGGCGCTACGAAACGCTGGTCTGCCCGGGCGTGCTGGAGGGCCTGCCCGTTCTCACCTTCACGGCCCCGTGGAGCGTCAGCGACGTCCAGTGGGCCGAGCCCTCCGCCGCCTACGTGCGGTACCTGGCCACAGGACTCCTCGGAGCAGGCGCGTGGGACGTGTCCACGGTCGCGGGCTACCTGGCGGCCTGCCCCGGCGCGGCGGGCCGCTGGACCGCGAGAGAGCTCGAAGAGCTCATCGGTCGGTGACCGGGCCGGACCGCCGTCCGCCCCCGGCCCGGAGTCCCTGCGGCGCGGTTGTCCGGCTGCGAAGGCCGGGGCGTCCCGGTGCCCCCCGGACAGGGAGCACACTGGACGTATGGCCCTACCTGAAACACATCATTGCCCGGCCTGCTCGGACGACGCCGCGCAGGACACCGTCCTCCACGAAGACCTCGTCATCGGAGCGCCGCTGTCCATGGAGGATCTCACCGACGCGCAGCGCCTCGACCGGTTCGCCCGCAAGTACGCCCACGACGGTTGCCAGGTCAGAGAGGTCCGACGGGTCCAGCACGACAACCTGAGCGGCTACGCCTGGTCCGTCCGCTTCACCGAGAATCCGTGACGGTCCGGAACCGTCCGCGCCCACCAGCGGGAAGACCCCCGGCCGATCAGGCCGGGGGTCTTCGGTCCTCAGAAGCGCGTCATGCTCCGGCGGCCTCGGCCAGGTAGGCGTTCGTCTTCTCCGGGTCGTAGAAGAAGTTCTCGAAGTCCGACGGGTCGTTGAAACCGTTCGCGAAGCGGTCGGCCACCGGCTGGAGGCCGCCCGCCGCGCCGATCAGGTTCAGGACGTGCTCCGGCGGGACGCCCAGCATCGCGTTCGTCCACTTGGTGACGTGCTGCGCCGTGTCCCAGTACCGGTCGAACGTGGAGCGCATCCACGCCTCGTCGAACGGCTGGTCGCCGTGGGACGTGATGGAGGAGAGGTACGAGGCCGCGCACTTGGACGCGGAGTTGGAGCCCTGGCCGGTGACCGGGTCGTTCGCGACGACGACGTCGGCGACGCCCAGGACCAGGCCGCCGGAAGGCAGCCGGCCGACCGGGTTGCGCACCGTCGGGGCGTAGCGGCCCGCCAGTGTGCCGTTCGCGTCGGTCAGTTCGACCTTCGTCGCGCGGGCGTACTCCCACGGCAGGAACCTCTCCATCAGTTCCAGGGTGAGGGACAGGTGCTCGGAGGGGTCCTTCACACCCTTGAACACGTCGACGGGGCCGCCGGGGATGCCCTCCCAGAAGAGGATGTCCGCGCGGCCGGAGGTGGTCAGCGTCGGCATGACGAAGAGCTCGCCGACACCCGGGACCAGGTTGCAGCGGACCGCGTCGAACTCCGGGTGCTCGGGGCGCGGGCCGAGCCCGTGGACGTACGCCACGGCCAGGGCGCGCTGCGGGGCGTCGTACGGGGAGCGGGACGCGTCGCGGCCGAACATCGAGACCAGTTCGCCCTTGCCGGCCGAGACCATGACCAGGTCGTACGTACGGGAGAAGTAGTCCAGGTCGGAGACGGCCGCGCCGTGGATGACGAGCTGCCCGCCGCGCTGCGCGAACGTCTCCATCCAGCCGGCCATCTTCACGCGCTGGTCGACGGACTGGGCGTAACCGTCGAGCCTGCCGACCCAGTCCACGGCGCGCGAGGAGTCGGGCGCGGCGACGGAGACGCCGAGGCCCTCGATCTTCGGGGCCTGCGACTCCCAGAAGTTGATCTGGAGGTCGCGCTCGTGCTGGAGGGCGGTGTGGAACATGCACTGCGTCGACATGACCCGGCCCGACCGGATCTCGTCCGCCGTGCGGTTGGACATCAGGGTGACCTCGTACCCGCGGCTCTGGAGGCCGAGGGCGAGCTGGAGCCCGGACTGACCGGCTCCGACGATGAGTATCTTCCGCATGGCGGTGGTTCTCCGTTGAGTAGCTGTTCGGGGGTGCGCCGCTATTCGGGCGTGGTGGTGAGCGCGTGACCGACGAGGGCGAGCAGCGACTCGACCACCGTGATCCGCTTGCGCGCGTCCATGATCACGACCGGTACGTGCGCCGGTACGGTCAGGGCTTCCCTGACGTCCTCGGCCTCGTACGCCGTCGTTCCCTCGAAGTGGTTGACGGCGACGATGTACGGCAGCCCGCAGCTCTCGAAGTAGTCGAGCGCGGGGAAGCAGTCGGACAGCCGGCGCGTGTCGGCCATGACGACCGCGCCGATCGCGCCGCGCACCAGGTCGTCCCACATGAACCAGAACCGCTGCTGGCCGGGCGTCCCGAAGACGTACAGCACGAGGTCGTCGTCGAGGGTGATACGGCCGAAGTCCATCGCGACCGTGGTCGTGGTCTTGTCGGGCGTCGCGGTGAGGTCGTCGGTCTCCTCGCTCGCGGTGGTCATCACCGCCTCGGTCTTGAGGGGGGTGATCTCGGAGACCGAGCCGACGAAGGTCGTCTTGCCCACGCCGAAGCCCCCCGCGACCACGATCTTGGTGGCGATCGGTGCCCGGGTGCGGTCCGTCTGCCAGTCCCGGGCGCCTTCGTCCGCCTCCGGCGGCAGGGCCGGGGCCGGGGCGGGCAGGGGCGGCCGTGTCCGGTCCGGGACCGGCGGTACGGGCCCGGCGGTGCGGGCCGGGGAGGTCTCAGAGACGGCGGAGTCCACTCAGCACCCTTTCGAGCAGCGCGCGGTTGGGCTGGCCGGGGGCGTGCCCGGTCCCGTACACACGGATCTTTCCCTGGTCGGCCAAGTCGCTGAGCAGCACACGGACCACGCCCAGCGGCATCTTCAGCAGCGCGGAGATCTCCGCGACCGTACGCATGCGGCGGCAGAGCTCGACGATGGCCCGCATCTCCGGCATGACGCGCGTCTGGAGGCCGCCGTTGGTCAGCTCGCGCCGCTCTTCGGGGGCTTCGATCGCCGCCACGAAGGTCTCGACGAGCAGGACGTGCGTGAAGCGGGTGCGGCCGCCGGTGAGCGAGTACGGGCGTACGCGGGCGGGCCTGCGGCCCTCGCCCCGTACGGGGAGCTTGGCGGCGGACGACGGAACCGGCGTCGGCGTCACAGAGCACTCTCCATCGATTTGCGCAGCTCGCTGCGGAGTTCGGGGGTGAGGACGTGTCCGGCGCGGCCGACGAAGAGCGCCATGTGGTACGCGACGACGCTCATGTCGCAGTCGGGCGAGCCGTGCACGCCGAGCAGCGAGCCGTCGCTGATCGACATGACGAAGACGCTGCCCTCCTCCATCGCGACCATCGTCTGCTTGACCCCGCCCCCGTCCATCAGCTTCGCGGCGCCCTGGGTGAGGCTGGCGATGCCCGAGACGATGGTCGCGAGGTCCGCGCTCGATCCCTTCGGGCCGTCCTGGCGGGCGGCCGGGGCGGCCTGTCCGGCGTTCCGCTCCGGGTCGGAGGAGAGGAGGAGCAGCCCGTCGGACGACACGACGGCGACCGAGAGGAGTCCTGGCACCTCCTCGACGAGATTGCTCAACAGCCAATGGAGATTGCGGGCTTCGCTACTCAGCCCGAATGTGCTGGACGCAGTCAACTGCGTTCCTCCTCAACGGTGTCCCCCTTGGTCTCCGGACGTTCCCCGTTGCCTGAGATCTCTGCCTCGACATCACGACGGCCCTTGATCGCACCCTGCTGGAAACCGCCGAGCCGGCGCCGCAGGGCGTCCGCGTCGACGCCGGTGGAGCGCTCCTTGGGCTGGGCGGGGCCGGGCTTGACGATCCTGGGGGTGCGCTTGGGTAGTCCCTTGTCTGTGACCGGCTCATCGGTGGCCGGCTGGTCGGTGATCGATTCCGCCTCGGGTGCGGCGGACTGCCTGGGCAGCCGCATCGTCCAGGTCGGTTCGTCGGCCGGTGCCCCGGTGTCCGCTTTCCCGTCGGCGACGCGCTCATGCGTGTCGGGGGCGATGGCGTAGGGCCCGGGAGCGGGCGCGGCGGGCTCGGGCTCGGCCTCCGTGGGCTCGGCGGACTCGGGCTCGGCCCCGGCCCCGGGCTCCGGCTCGGCGGGTTCGGCGGGCTCGGCGTCCTGTGCCGACTTCCGCGCGTCCTCGCGGATGGTCCGCTCGGCCGCCGCCACCAGCGGGTCCTCCAGGCCCTCCCGCGGCGACCCGTCGAGAACCGAACGCCCCGGCAGCGCATTGGAGTTGGCCTCCGCGACCGACCCCGGGAGGTTCAGCGTGGGCGCGTCCCCCGCCACCGGCACCACGGGCGGCGCGGACATCGGCGGCGCGGTGGGCAGCAGCGCGTCCGGCAGTACGACGACCGCGGCGATGCCGCCCTGCTTCTGTTCCCGCAGCGTCACCCGTACGCCGTGCCGTGCGGCCAGCAGCGCGGCCACGTGCAGGCCGATGCCGCCGTCAATGCCGTCGCCCGGCTCGTACGCGCAGGGTTCGGCGAGCCGCGCGTTCAGCTCGGTGAGGCGGTCCTGCGTCATGCCGATGCCCTCGTCCTGGACGGAGAGCATCACCTCGCCGCTCTCCAGGAGCCAGCCGGAGAGCTCGACCTTGGCGTCCGGCGGGGAGAAGGAGGTGGAGTTCTCCAGGAGCTCCGCGAGGAGGTGGCTGAGGTCGTTGGCGGCGAAGCCCGCGACCTGGGCGTGCGGCGGGATCGACCGGATGTCCACCCGCTCGTACCGCTCGATCTCGCTGACGGCGGCGCGCAGTACGTCGACGAGCGGCACCGGGCCCTGCTGTCCCTGTCCGTGCTCGGTGCCGGCCAGGACGAGCAGGTTCTCGCCGTGGCGGCGCATGACGGTCGCCATGTGGTCGAGCTTGAAGAGGGTGGCGAGGCGCTCCGGGTCCTGCTCGCGCTCCTCCAGGCTCTCGATGATGCCGAGCTGGCGCTCCACGACGCCGAGCGTGCGCAGCGAGAGGTTGACGAACGTGGAGTGGACGGTGTGGCGCATCCGCTCCAGCTGCGTGGTGGCCTCGGCCACCTGCTCCTGGAGTTCGGCGCGCTGGGTGGCGAGGGTCTCGCGCTGGCCGATCAGGTGTGTACGGTCACCGGCGAGCTTCTCCGCGCGGGCGCCGGCCTCGGCGAGCCTGGCGTGCAGCGTGTTGAGGGACCGTACGACCTGGGCGAACTCGTCGTTGCGGCCGGTGAAGCGGATCGGCTCCACGGTGGCCGCGCCCGCGGTCCCGCCGTCCGCCGTCCCGCCGTCCGCGGCCTTGGCGCCCGCGGTCTGCGGTGCGGCGGCCAGCCTCGCCGCGCCGAGCCGCAGCACGGCCAGCGGGCGGGTGAGCGTACGGGCGACGGCCGTGCTGGCACCGACGGCGAACAGCAGGCAGGCGCCGGCCAGGGCGATCCGCAGCTCCAGCGCGGTGACGTCGTCGTCGCGCAGCCGGGAGAGCCGGGTGACCTGCGCGGATCCGAGGGAGGACTCGACGCCGCGCATCAGGTCGATACGGGCCGACAGCGCGGCTCCGGCCTTCGCGCGGTCGGTGCCGAGCTCGGCGTCGGAGAGCCGGGGCTGGTCGGTGAGACGGGTGAGGTACTCCTCGGCGGTCTTGACCTCGGGGCCGGTGACGGTGACCTCGAGGGACTCGCGGGCGGCGGCCCCGGCGGCCTGGTCGAAGTCGGCGAGCGCGGCGAGTTCGCGTACCCGCGACCGCTGGGCCGCGGTGCTCAGCGCGTCACGGGTGCGGGCGCTCGGGGAGTCCGGGTCCTCCTCGGCGGGGACGAGCAGCCCGGTGACGGGGTCGACGCGGCTGCCGGTGTTCTCGCGCGGCACGGAGAGCGCGGCGAGCAGGAGCCCGCGGGTGGCGGCGGCCTGTTCGACGGCCCGGCCGAGTGCGGCGGGCGCCCGGGTGGCCTCGGCGGCGCGCGGAGGCGTCCTGTCGGCGAGCTCGTCGGCGAGGTCCTGGAGCTTCTCGATCGCCTCGGTGTACGCCTTGTGGGCCTCCAGCGCGGTGCCCTCGCCGGTCAGGGCCTCCCTGCGGATGCCGGGAATCCTGGCCAGGTCGCGGCGCAGACCGGCGGGGGCGGCGAGTTCGATCTCGTCCATCTGCCGGTCGACGCGGGCGCTGTGGTTCTCCGACACCCCCTCGCCCTTGCCGCCGCGTGCGGCGCCGTCCTGGGCAGCGCCCCCGGCGCCTTCCCCGTCCCCGTCGGCGTCCGCGCCGCCGCGTCCGGCCGCGATGTACGCGGTGACGTCGTCGCGTTCGTCGGCGAGGGAGTGGGCGAGCGTGACGGCCTGCCGGTTCAGCTCGGCGAGGGTGACCAGGCGCTGGGAATCGGAGAGTTCGGATGAGGCGCCGAGGATGGCGGGCGTACCGGCGGCGAGGACGGTGACGCCGACGACGGCCACGCCGGCGACCAGCCGACTGCGTACCCGTACGGTGCGTTCGGTCCGCTCGCCATTACCGCTATCGCCCCGAGGCCGCTTTTTCTGCACCGGTGCTCGCATTCTTGCTTGACTCGTCTGCTCATGTGGCCGAGGTGACGACTCGTCACACAAGAGAGCGCCCCTGTCCCAGGAATGGCTTCAGACCATTCCAGCGCTTTTGGGAAGAAGTCGCGCATCACCCGCTCCGCCACTTGAACGAGTGAACAACACTCGGGAGTTGACGAACAACTTCCGATCCGGTCCGCCTCGCGGGCGCGCGGAGCGCCGGTTGGAAGTTCCGCCCGGCCTTTGGCAGGATGCGCCCCCGCAGCTTCGCGGAGTGTCCCATTCCGCCCATAAACCCGCGCCCCACCTGCCGGTACGGGCCAACTGGCGGCGCCGGGAAGCCATCGGGCGGCGTCCGGCGCCCTCATGCAGACTTGGCCGTATGCGCTTCGAACTGGCCACGGCCCCCGGGGACCCCGAACGCCCCAACGAGGACTGGGCGTCTGTCGCCCTTCCTGCCACCGGCCGGGGCGGGGCGCTCGTCCTGCTGGACGGCGTGACCCCTCCGGCGGGCGATGACGGATGTCTGCATTCGGTCCCCTGGTTCACGGCCAGGCTCGGTGGCGCATTGATCGAATTGTCCACTTCACGGCTGGATCTCCCCCTCACCGAGATCCTCGCGGAGGCCATTCGCCGCACCGCCGACGCCCATCGCCGCACCTGTGACCTTTCTCACGTGCGGACGCCGCAGGCGACGGTGGTCCTGGCGCGCTGGGGCGCGGAAGAGGTCGAACACCTGGTGCTGTCGGACTCGGCGCTGCTGCTGGAGTCCGCGGACGGCACGGTGCGCGCGGTGCTCGACGACCGCCTCGGCCTCGTCCCCCGTGAGGTGCTCGCCTCGCTCACCGCGACCGACGCCCTGCGCAACGCCGAGGGCGGCTTCTTCACGGCGGCGGCCGATCCGGCGGTGGCGGCGCGGGCGGTGACGGGCGTGGAGCCACGGGCGCGGGTGCGGGCGCTGGCGGCGCTCAGCGACGGGGCGACGCGCTGGGTGGACATGTTCGGGGAGGGTGACTGGGCGGACTGCCTGGACGTACTGCGCAAGGAGGGCGCCCAGTCGCTGATCGACCGCGTCCGGTCCCTGGAGCGGGAGACCGGCGGCACGAGGGCACCGCTGGTACGCCGCTGGAAGCGGCACGACGACGCGGCGGTGGTCTACGCGGAGCTGTGAGCGGAGGCGGGGGACGGGACGGAGGCCGAGGACGGGGCAGGGGCGGAAGCGGGGCGGGGGCGGAAGCCGGGCACGCCCGCCCCGGATCCTCCGGGGACCCTCCGGGGTTCCGGCTCAGCCCTCCGCGCGGCTGTTCAACTGGTGGAGCAGGCGGGCGAGTTCCGCCACCTCCGCGCGGTCCCAGCCCGCCAGCTTGCGTACGTAACGGGCGCGGCGCGCGTCCCGTACCCGCCGGAAGCGGGCGCGCCCCTCCTCGGTGAGCGCGACCAGCGAGGCCCGGCCGTCGGCCGGGTCCGGCTCGCGCGTGACCAGGCCGAGCTCCTCCAGGGCGCGCAGCTGCCGGCTCATGGTCGCCTTGCCCACGCCGAACCACGAGGCCAGCTCGGTGGCCCGCTGCCGGTCCGCCTCGTCGAGCCGTACGAGCAGCCCGTACGCCGCCGGCTCCAGCTCGGGGTGGACCTCGCGGGCCATGTCGCCGGAGGCGGCGCGGGCCCGGCGCAGGAATACGGCCAGTTCGCGTTCCAGCGCGAGGAATTCGTGGTCCACAGCGCTCGCCTCCGGAACGCGCCCGTCATCCGCTCTTCCGCTTCCGTGCACGTCAGGACTCATTACGCGCTTTCCTCACCCCTGAAGTTTTCTTTCACCAGCGGCCATTGCCGCAGCTCGCCCAGTATTTCGTAGGTTTAGACCAACGGCAGCACCCGGACCCCCTTCCCCGCCTCCTGTCTACGTGCGTAGCTTCATTGCTGACATGTCCACACCAGTGGCTTCGTCGACAGGTCGCCCGCCGGGACCTGCCGGACCGGACCTGTCCCCAGCACCCCCAGCATCCCCAGCATCCCCACCGAGCCTTTCGGAGGCACGTACATGCCCGTGCACAGATCCGGAACGGCCCGCCGCCCGCGCACCGCGGCGGCCGGGATCCTTCTCTCCGTCCTCTCCGCTCTCGCCCTCGTCCTGACCCTGCCGGGCGCGGTCACCGCCGCCGAGAAGCCCGAACGCGGCTCGGCCCGCATGGGCATGGGCGTCGTCAAGCACGACGGCCAGGGCGGCCTGCCGCTCGGCATCCGCGTCACACAGACCGAAGGCGTGGACGTCAGCAGCCACCAGGGCAACGTCAACTGGTCCTCCCTGTGGACCAGCGGCGTGAGGTGGGCCTACGTGAAGGCCACCGAGGGGAACTACTACGAGAACCCCTACTTCGCACAGCAGTACACCGGCTCGTACAACGTCGGCATGATCCGCGGCGCGTACCACTTCGCGACACCTGACGGCTCCAGCGGCGCCGCCCAGGCCCACTACTTCGTCGACAACGGCGGCGGCTGGTCGCGCGACGGCAGGACGCTGCCCGGCGTGCTGGACATCGAGTGGAACCCCTACGGCGCGCAGTGCTACGGCAAGACGCAGAGCGGGATGGTCGCCTGGATCCGCGACTTCCTGAACACCTACAAGGCCCGCACCGGCCGTGACGCCGTCATCTACACGGCGACGAGCTGGTGGAAGACCTGCACGGGCAACTACGGCGGCTTCGGTTCCGCCAACCCGCTGTGGATCGCCCGCTACAACACCACCGTGGGCGAACTCCCGGCCGGCTGGGGCGTACAGACCATGTGGCAGTACACCTCCACGGGGCCCATCGTCGGCGACCACAACAAGTTCAACGGCGCCCTCGACCGCGTCCAGGCCCTCGCCGCCGGCTGACCGGCCGTCCCCGGCCTTTCGCCCTTTCGTTTTCGCGCGGAAGCCGAAGCGGAAGCAGGAAAGCCACAGCAGAAGCAGAAGCAGAAGCCCCCTTCCCTCGCAGTGAGGGAAGAGGGCGTTCCGCAGCCGGGTCACCGGCAGGCGTCCGTCACGCCGCCACCGGCACCCGTACCTCTGCCGGAGCCAGGGCGATCTCCAGGACCTGGCGGACGTCCGTCACCGGGTGGATCTCCAGCTTGTCCAGGATCTCGGCCGGGACGTCGTCCAGGTCGGCCTCGTTCCGCTTGGGGATCACCACCGTCGTGGTGCCCGCCCGGTGTGCCGCCAGCAGCTTCTGCTTCAGGCCGCCGATCGGCAGGACGCGGCCGGTCAGGGAGACCTCGCCCGTCATCGCCACGTCGGTGCGGACCAGCCGGCCGGACAGCAGCGAGGCGAGGGCCGTCGTCATCGTGATGCCCGCGCTCGGTCCGTCCTTGGGCACCGCGCCCGCCGGGAAGTGGATGTGTACGCTCCGGTCCTTCAGGTCACCGACCGGCAGCTCCAGCTCCGCGCCGTGCGAGCGGAGGAAGGAGAGCGCGATCTGGGCGGACTCCTTCATGACGTCGCCGAGCTGGCCCGTGAGGGTCAGGCCCGCGCCGCCCGTCTCCTGGTCCGCCAGCGACGCCTCGACGAAGAGGACGTCGCCGCCCGCCCCCGTGACCGCGAGGCCGGTGGCCACGCCCGGGACCGCCGTGCGGCGCTCCGCCGGGTCCTGGGCGGACTCGGGGACGTGGTGGGGCCGGCCGATCAGAGCGCGCAGGTCGCCGTCCGTGATCGTGAACGGCAGCTCCCGCTCGCCCAGTTCGCTCTGCGCCGCCACCTTGCGCAGCAGGCGCGCCACGGACCGCTCCAGGTTCCGTACGCCCGCCTCACGGGTGTACTCGCCCGCCAGCTTGCGCAGCGCCGAGTCGTCGAGGGCGACCTCCCCGGGCTCCAGGCCCGCACGCTCCAGCTGACGCGGGAGCAGGTGGTCGCGGGCGATGACGACCTTCTCGTCCTCCGTGTAGCCGTCGAGCCTGACCAGCTCCATACGGTCCAGCAGCGCCTCCGGGACGGCCTCCAGGACGTTGGCGGTGGCGAGGAAGACCACGTCCGACAGGTCCAGCTCGACCTCCAGGTAGTGGTCGCGGAACGTGTGGTTCTGGGCGGGGTCGAGGACTTCGAGCAGCGCCGCGGCCGGATCGCCGCGGAAGTCGGAGCCGACCTTGTCGATCTCGTCGAGGAGGACGACGGGGTTCATCGACCCGGCCTCCTTGATCGCGCGCACGATCCGCCCGGGAAGGGCCCCCACGTACGTACGGCGGTGTCCGCGGATCTCCGCCTCGTCGCGTACGCCGCCGAGCGCGACCCGTACGAACTTCCGGCCCATGGCGTGGGCGACGGACTCGCCGAGCGACGTCTTGCCGACGCCGGGCGGGCCGACGAGGGCCAGCACCGCGCCGCCACGACGGCCGCCGACCACGCCCAGGCCGCGCTCGGCCCGGCGCTTGCGGACCGCCAGGTACTCGGTGATGCGCTCCTTCACGTCGTCCAGGCCGGCGTGCTCGGCGTCCAGGACCGCCTTGGCGCCCTGGATGTCGTACTGGTCCTCGGTCCGCTCGGTCCAGGGGAGTTCGAGGACGGTGTCGAGCCACGTCCGGATCCACGACCCCTCCGGGGACTGGTCGGAGGACCGTTCCAGCTTGTCGACCTCCTTGAGGGCGGCCTCGCGCACCTTCTCGGGCAGGTCGGCGGCCTCGACTCGGGCCCGGTAGTCGTCGGACTCGTCCTCACCGTCCTTGCCGTTGATCTCGCGCAGCTCCTTGCGCACGGCGTCGAGCTGGCGGCGCAGCAGGAACTCGCGCTGCTGCTTGTCCACGCCCTCCTGCACGTCCTTGGCGATGGACTCGGCGACGTCCTGCTCCGCCAGGTGCTCGCCCAGCCACTTCACGGCGAGCTTCAGCCGGGCCACCGGGTCGGCGGTCTCCAGCAGTTCGACCTTCTGGGCGGTGGTGAGGAACGGCGAGTAGCCGGAGTTGTCGGCGAGGGCGGAGACGTCCTCGATCTGCTGGACGCGGTCCACGACCTGCCAGGCGGCGCGCTTCTTCAGCCAGCTGGTGGCGAGCGCCTTGTACTCCTTGACCAGTTCGGTGACCGCTCCGGGGAGCGGGTCGGGCAGGGTCTCCTCGACGCTCGCGCCCTCGACCCAGAGCGCCGCGCCGGGTCCTGTCGTCCCCGCTCCGATCCGGACGCGCTCGCGGCCGCGGATCAGGGCGCCGGGATCGCCGTCGGAGAGCCGGCCGACCTGCTCGACGGTGCCCAGGACGCCGATCGCGGCGTACGTGCCGTCGATCCGCGGAACGAGAAGGACCTGCGGCTTGTTGCCACTGGAACGGGCGGCGGCCTGTGCGGCCTCCACCGCGGCGCGTACGTCGGCGTGCGAAAGGTCCAGGGGCACCACCATTCCCGGCAGCACGACCTCGTCGTCGAGCGGCAGCACGGGCAGGGTGAGCGGGTTGGACGTCGATGCCATGATCTCCCCTTCGGCAGTGAACTTGAGCTATGCCGACTCAATGCTTGTGAGCTTCCGAATGTTCCCGGATGCGTGTTCGCTGTGAGCGATCAACGTGCGGAGCCGGCCCGCGCGCACGAGCGAAGCCGCGGCGCCGTCCCGGAAATTCGCTCGGCGGCGCACGGCGGCCCGGGGCACAGTTCCCTCATGGACGCACGGGGGCTGAACCACGACGGGACGATCGCACGCGAAGGCGCGCTGGACCGGGTGCCGCCGGCGTTCGCCGACGCCGTCGACGCGGCCCACGCCCACCTCGCCGGGACGTTCGGCGGCGCGCGCCTGCACAGCGCCTACCTCTACGGCAGCGTCCCCCGCGGCACCGCCGTTCCCGGGGCCTCCGACCTCGACCTGCTCCTCGCCCTCCACCACGAGCCCACCGGAGCCGACCGCGCCGACGCCGAGGCCGTCGAGGCCGCGCTGGACAGCGCGTTCCCGCAGCTCGACGGCGTCGGCACCCTGCTGTTCAGCACCAGCACCCTGCTCAGCGATCTCGAACGTCACGATCTCGGCTTCTTCGTCTCCTGCCTCTGCACCCCACTGCTCGGCGCCGACCTGGCCGAACGGCTGCCCCGCTACGGCCCCACGGCCCTGCTCGCCCGCGAAACGAACGGCGACCTCGCCCTCGCGCTCCCGCGCTGGCGCGCCCGGACCGCCGAAGCCACCACGGACGCCGCCCGCAGGACTCTCGGCCGCGCCGTCGCCCGCCGCCTCGTCCGTACGGGGTTCACTCTGGTCATGCCCCGCTGGGGCGGCTGGACCAGCGACCTCGACGAGTCCGCCGAACTCTTCGGCCGTCACTACCCCGGGCGCGCCGCGCAGATGCGCCTGGCCGCGGCCACCGGCCGTACCCCTTCGGCCGACCCGGCGGTGCTCGGCGTGCTCGTCGACGACCTGGCCCCTTGGCTCGCCGCCGAGTACACGGCCGTGCACGGCGAGAAGGCACCGCGCCCCTGAGCGGCACCCCCGCTCTCCGCCGCCGGCGATCCCTTCCCGCATGGGACCCCTCCACCCGGAAGCGATATGTAATGATCAAATAAAGCATCTGACCATTACACAAGGAGTACAGATGACACCCCGGTCCCCCTCGCCGCTCTTCGGCTCCACCGCCGACGCCGTCCGCGCCTGGGTCGGCGGATGGGTCGTGTCCCGGGGCGCGGCGGACCCCGTGCCCCAGCCCTGGGGCCTCACGGTCGATGTCGGCCTCCCGCACCACGCCACCCGTCACGTCCTGACCGACGCCGACGAGGCGACGGTCCGCAAGCTGGCCGAGGCGTACGCCGCACCGGCCGTCTCGCTCAAGGTGTTCCTGGAGCCGGAGACGGTCGCGCCCTGGCTCGGCCCGGAGTGGAGGCCGGACGGGCCCGGCTGGCTGATGACGACACCGCTGCGCCCGCTGCCCGGCGCCCACGCCCACACCCACGCCCACACCCACGCACCCGACGGCTACACGCTCAAGTCCTGGTGCCGCGGCGGCGTGACGCGCCTGCTCGTCACCGCCCCCGACGGCGGGTTCGCCGCGCGCGGCCAGGTCGCCCCGACCGGCGGGACAGCGGTGGTGGACCAGGTGGAGACGGCCCCCGCGCACCGGCGCAAGGGCCTGGGCGCGCTGGTGATGCGCACGCTCCAGGACGCGGCGTACGCACAGGGCGCCACGGCGGGGATCCTGGGCGCGACGACCGACGGGCGGAGGCTGTACGAGTCGCTGGGCTGGCAGGTGCGCGCCCCGCTGACCGGCGTGACGTACCCGGGAAGCCCGGCATGACGGCGGGGCCCGGCGCGAGGGCGGGCCCGGCGCGAGGGCGGGCCCGGCGCGAGGGCGGGCCCGGCGCGAGGGCGGGCCCGGCGCGAGGGCGGGCCCGGCGCGAGGGCGGGCCCCCGGAGGCGAAGAGGTTTGATCCCGCTGCCGTCCGGCGCCAGGATGGCGCCGACGACAACAGGAAGCACCCGAGAACACCGTCCCGGAGGTTCCCCATGGCCGCCCAGGCCCGCCCCCAGACTCCGCACGCCACCACCGTCGACCGGCGGGAGGGCCCGTACGGGGAGGTCGTCCTGCGGGAGCGCGGAGGGCACTTCGAGATCATCGCCAACGGCTGCTTCCTGATGGACACCTCCGACGGCCGCTCCGAGCGCCTCCTCGTCGACGCCGCCCTCGCCGCACTCCCCGCCGCGGCCGACCTCCCCTCCCCCGCCCTCCTCATCGGCGGCCTCGGCGTCGGCTTCTCGCTCGCCCGCGCCGCCGCACAGCCGCGTTGGGGGCGGATCACGGTCGTCGAGCGCGAACAGGCCGTCATCGACTGGCACCGCGCGGGACCGCTGGCCCGGATCTCGGGCGACGCGCTCGCCGATCCACGATGCGAGATCATTCACACCGACCTGGTGGATTACGTTCGGGAAAACCGGATCGGGAACACTGGTACGTACCAGGACACCCACGACGCGCTCTGCCTCGACATCGACAACGGCCCCGACTGGACCGTGACCGACGGCAACGCCGATCTCTACTCCCCACAAGGGCTTGCGGGGTGCATGAGGCGGCTGAGGCCCGGCGGAATCTTCGCCGTCTGGTCGGCCGGACCGTCCCCGGAATTCGAGGACGCGTTGCGGAATGCCGGATTCAACTTGGTTGGGACGGAAGAGATCCAAGTTGCCCGAGGCGTGCCTGACGTGGTCCACCTCGCGGTTCGCCCTGCGTAGCCGGGACGCTGTCAGTGCCTTTACGCTGCTGCCCTACACGTGGGAATAGAGAAGAGAACTCCCAGGGGCGGGGCAATGGAGCAGACACACACCAGCCACAACGGCCTCGCGGCCACTCCGGGCGCCCAGCGCCGGGTGCTGGTCGTCGAGGACGACGCGACCATCGTCGACGCCATTGCAGCGCGACTGCGCGCCGAGGGTTTCCAGGTGCAGACGGCCGTCGACGGACCGGCGGCGGTGGACGCCGCCGAGGCGTGGCAGCCCGATCTGATGGTGCTCGACATCATGCTGCCCGGCTTCGACGGGCTCGAAGTCTGCCGCCGCGTCCAGGCGCAGCGGCCCGTGCCGGTACTGATGCTGACGGCACGCGACGACGAGACCGACATGCTGGTCGGCCTCGGTGTCGGCGCCGACGACTACATGACCAAGCCGTTCTCGATGCGCGAGCTCGCGGCCCGCGTGCATGTCCTGCTGCGCCGGGTGGAACGGGCGACGCTCGCCGCCTCCACGCCGCGCAGCGGCATCCTGCGCCTGGGCGAACTGGAGATCGACCACGCGCAGCGCCGCGTGCGGGTACGCGGTGACGACGTACACCTGACGCCCACCGAGTTCGACCTGCTGGTGTGCCTGGCGAACACGCCGCGCGCCGTGCTCTCGCGCGAGCAGCTGCTCGCCGAGGTGTGGGACTGGGCCGACGCCTCGGGCACCAGGACCGTCGACAGCCACATCAAGGCGCTGCGCCGCAAGATCGGCGCCGAGCGGATCCGCACGGTCCACGGCGTGGGGTACGCACTGGAGACCCCACCGGCATGACGCGACAGGGAAGGCAGGCGAGGCAGGGGCAGGGGCAGGGAAGGAACGGGCTGCGTCCCTTCTCGATCAAGACCAAGCTCGGCACGCTCGTCGTCGTCTCGGTCTTCATCACCACGGGCCTGATCCTGGTGGCGCTGCGCACCAAGACGGAGCTGCGCTTCATCACCGTCTTCTCGGTCATCGCCTCGATGCTGATCACCCAGTTCGTGGCGCACAGCCTGACCTCTCCGCTGGACGAGATGACGACGGTGGCCCGGTCCATCGCGCACGGCGACTACACGCGGCGGGTGCGCGGCGCGGGCCGCAGGGACGAACTGGGCGACCTGGCGGCCACGATCAACCACATGGCGGACGACCTGGAGGCCGTGGACCGCCACCGCAAGGAACTGGTCGCCAACGTCTCGCACGAGCTGAGAACCCCCATCGCGGGACTCAGAGCGGTGCTGGAGAACGTCGTGGACGGAGTGTCCGAAGCGGATCCCGAGACGATGCGCACGGCGCTGAAACAGACCGAGCGCCTCGGCCGGCTGGTCGAGACGCTGCTCGACCTGTCCCGGCTGGACAACGGCGTCGTACCGCTGAAGGCGCACCGCTTCGAGGTCTGGCCGTACCTCTCCGGCGTGCTGAAGGAGGCGAACGTGATCGCCTCGCAGCGCGGCCTCGCCTCGGGGTCCGGCAGTCATACGCGTACCGACGTGCATCTGCACCTGGACGTCTCGCCGCCCGAGCTGACCGCGCACGCCGACGTCGAACGGCTGCACCAGGTCGTCGCCAACCTCCTCGACAACGCGGTCAAGCACAGCCCGCCGCACGGCCGCGTCACCGTGCGCGCCCGGCGCGGCCCGCAGCCGGAGAGCCTGGACCTGGAGGTCCTGGACGAGGGCCCCGGCATTCCGGAGTCCGAGCGGCACCGGGTCTTCGAGCGTTTCAACCGCGGCGCCCTGCCCGCTCCGCACGGCCCGGGCAGCGACGGCGGTACGGGGCTCGGCCTCGCGATCGCGCGCTGGGCGGTGGATCTGCACGGCGGACGCATCGGAGTGGCCGAATCCGCGCGCGGCTGCCGCATCCAGGTCACCCTTCCGGGGAGTCTCAGGACAGGTAGTTGACGTAGGGTTCGAACCGGAAGCGCACGTTCCCGCGTGTCGCCCACCGGGGGGCACGGTCCAGAGGGGCCGTGGCCGCCTTCAGCCCTACCCGAATACAGCGGAACCAGGCTTGTTTCCCGCCATTCCAAGCGCCGAAACCAGCTCTCCAATGTGACTTGCGCGACGGATGGACGGCCCGGCCTGCACGTCCCGGCCAGGGAGGCGTAGCCTTTATTTCCGCTGTCCATCACCTTGCGAAGCGGAAGAGGGCGGTTAACGCCGTGTCGTCTCAGTCCCCCAGTAGCCCGAGCGTCTCGACCGACCAAGACGGGCAAGGGAAGAACCCTGCCGCTGCCTTCGGTCCCAATGAGTGGCTCGTCGACGAGATCTACCAGCAGTACCTCCAGGACCCGAATTCGGTCGACCGCGCCTGGTGGGACTTCTTCGCCGACTACAAGCCCGGTTCCACCCCCGCGGCGGAGAAGACCGCCACCCCCGAACCCGATGACGTGACCGGGGCCGCCGCACAGCCGGCCCAGGCCGCCCCGGCACCCGCCGCGCCCGCCACCCCGGCGACGCCCGCGGCCACCCGGCCGGCCCCCGCGGCGGCACAGCCCGCCGCCCAGGCCCCGGCCCCCGCCGCCG
>NZ_BAAAUD010000015.1:0-759 GCF_039533765.1 Streptomyces enissocaesilis
CGGGAAAACATTCATGGAGAGTTTGATCCTGGCTCAGGACGAACGCTGGCGGCGTGCTTAACACATGCAAGTCGAACGATGAAGCCCTTCGGGGTGGATTAGTGGCGAACGGGTGAGTAACACGTGGGCAATCTGCCCTTCACTCCGGGACAAGCCCTGGAAACGGGGTCTAATACCGGATATCACTTCCTCGGGCATCCGAGGGGGTCGAAAGCTCCGGCGGTGAAGGATGAGCCCGCGGCCTATCAGCTTGTTGGTGGGGTAATGGCCCACCAAGGCGACGACGGGTAGCCGGCCTGAGAGGGCGACCGGCCACACTGGGACTGAGACACGGCCCAGACTCCTACGGGAGGCAGCAGTGGGGAATATTGCACAATGGGCGCAAGCCTGATGCAGCGACGCCGCGTGAGGGATGACGGCCTTCGGGTTGTAAACCTCTTTCAGCAGGGAAGAAGCGCAAGTGACGGTACCTGCAGAAGAAGCGCCGGCTAACTACGTGCCAGCAGCCGCGGTAATACGTAGGGCGCAAGCGTTGTCCGGAATTATTGGGCGTAAAGAGCTCGTAGGCGGCTTGTCGCGTCAGCTGTGAAAACCCGCAGCTCAACTGTGGGCTTGCAGCTGATACGGGCAGGCTTGAGTTCGGTAGGGGAGACTGGAATTCCTGGTGTAGCGGTGAAATGCGCAGATATCAGGAGGAACACCGGTGGCGAAGGCGGATCTCTGGGCCATTACTGACGCTGAGGAGCGAAAGCGTGGGGA
>NZ_BAAAUD010000016.1:0-21989 GCF_039533765.1 Streptomyces enissocaesilis
ACCCAGAGCAATCCGGTCCGACAACCGTCCACCCGACGACTTCACCTGCCCAGGCCTTGGCACACCACATCCAACGACCAACACCACCCAAAGTCACCGGTATTGGGACTACTGATCTTTTCGTTAGTTCTGTGGAGTTGGTGGGTGGATGGTTAGGCCGGTGTGGGCGAGGAAGGACCAGGGCAGTTGCGGGTTGTGGTTGATCCGGTGGATGCCCTGTTCGGTGGCGTCGGCGACATCGGCGAGATGGTCGCCGGCGAGGTTGGCAAGTTCACGCTTCTTGAGCGAGGACCACAGCAGCTCCACCGGGTTGAGCTCGGGCGCGTAGGCGGGTAATCGCTCCAGGGTCAGCCAGTCCTGCTCGGCGACCCAGGCCCGCATCGCCCGGCTCCAATGAGCGGACAGTCCGTCCCAGACCAGGACCACCCGCTCGCCGCGGTAGAACACCTTCATCTGCTCCAGGACCTCGATGAGTCCGGCGGTGTCGTAGCTACCGGGTTTGAGGTGGAAGCACAGGCGAGGACCTCGATCGGGGTCGGTGGAGTGGAATCCCAGGGCCCCGGCCATCGACGCGCGCTTCCAGTTCAGCCGGTGCCGCAGGAGAGGTGTACGGCCGCGGGGCGCGTAGGTGCGGCGGACCTGCGGCAGCAGCGACACTCCTGATTCGTCGAGGAACACGATCCAGGCACGTGTGTTCACGGCCCTTTTTTGATGCGCGGCCACTCGTGGGTGATCCAGCGAGCGATCTCGGACTCGTCTCTTTCGACTGCCCGCCGCTCAGGCCGCTGCAGACTCCATCCGAGTCGGCTGGTCAGCAGCCGCCACACCGAGGCCTTCGACAGCGTCACCCCTGTCACCCGGCTGACGACCGCACCGACTCGTTCCAGGGTCCACAGATCGGCCTCGAAGCCATGGGCCTGGGCGCCTTGTTCCAGCGCGGCCCGGACCACCTCGACCTGGAGGTCGTCCAACTTGGGCCGGCGACCGGGAGCCGGCCGCCGCCGCAACCCTTCGGCCCCGTCTCTCTCCCACACCCGCCTCCATCTGCGGACGCTCTCCGCATGCACCCCCACCATCCGCGCGATCTCTGTCGTCCCCCGCCCCTCCACGAACAACTCGACCGCCCGAACACGACGAGCCTCCGCCAACTGCGGCCGAGACAACGGAGGAACAGAAGAGCCAGCCGCAGAGGAGGAAGGTCGGTAAGCCATCCCCACAGCCTCCCACCCACAAGCCCACCACACCCACTGAACCTACGAAAAGATCAGTAGGCCGTGTTTTAGGAAGCGCGGGCGGCCAGCCATGTGGTGAGGTCGCCCGTGACCCGATCGATGCTGGTCTCGGTGGCGACTTCGTGCTCGCGCCGGGTGGTGTCGCGGCGGACGATCTCGTAGCCGCCTTCATCCAGTACGGCGACGGAGGCGAACCAGGCGGGGTCGTTCTCCTCGGGCTGGATGACAACGAAGGTGTTGTCCTTGCCGTTCAGATCGCTGATGAGCATGAACAAGACGTTCTCGGACGGGGCGTCGACGTGGTCGCCGTTCTCGCTGTCCGCGCAGTAGTAGTCGGCGGCCACGGGTCCTCCCCTTTGCGTGTGCTGCTCGTTTCCGGTGGTCAGGATGGCACGCCCCGGCGGCCGTGGTTCACAGCCACTGGCCGATCGCCGCGACGTGAACGGCCGCTTCGAACCGCACGGCGAGCTTGTCGTATCTGGTCGCAACGGCCCGGTGCTGCTTGAGCCGACTGATCCCGCACTCCACCGCGTGACGTGCCTTGTAATCGTCCCGGTCGAAAGCCGGCGGGCGGCCACCATCGCGCCCGCGGCGCTTGCGATTGCGTATCTGGTCGGCCGGCTCCGGGATCGTGCACCGGATCCCGCGTCTGCGCAGGTAGGCCCGGTTGGCGCGGGAGGAGTACGCCTTGTCTCCCCGCACCCGCAGCGGTCTGCGTCTGGGGCGCCCACCGCCGGGCTTGGGCACCCGGATGGCTTCCAGGACCGGCTCGACCTGCGGGCTGTCGCCCCGCTGACCTGCCGTGACCAGCAGCGCCAGCGGCTTCTGACCCTGCTCGCACGCCAGATGGATCTTCGTGGTGAACCCTCCCCTCGATCTGCCCAGCCCGTGATCGTCCGGCTCGGTGGTGATCCCGCCGGGCGGTTCCTTCTGCCCGGCCCCGTTGCGGCGGGCGCCGGCCGCGTGCTGGTGCGCACGGCAGACCGTGGAATCGACGTTGACCTCCCAGGCGATCAGCCCGGCCGCATCCGCCCTCGCCTGCAACAACGTCAGCAGCCGGGCCCACACCCCCTGCCGCTGCCACCTGCGGAACAGTCCGTAAACGGTCTGCCAGGGCCCGTACTCACACGGCAGATCCCGCCACGGGACACCGGTACGCACCCGCCACCGCACGCCGTCCACCAACCGCCGCCGACCCGGCGACCTGCGGCCCACACCCGCCGCAGGCAGCAACGACTCCAGCACCGACCACTGCTCATCAGAAAGATCCCCACGCCCCACACCATGATCATCACGGCATGAGGCGCGGACCGGAACCCCGACCTAAAACACGGCCTAGGACGGTCTCGGGTGCGCCGAGCCGGACCTGGAAATCCGTCACCGGGGTGCCCGGCACGGGCCGGGTGGCGATAGATCCGCCCTGGTCGGCGGCGGTCTCCATGTTCCAACCGTTGGCCGAGCGGGCCCCGGTGAGGAGTCGCTCGTTACGGGCCTCGGCCCGCGTGACGCCCTCGCGGACGGCCTTGGGGAAGGTGTAGTCCCGCGGCCCGGCGGCGTAGGCCGGGGAGGCCAGTGCCTGCGAGTGCGGGAGAGTGCCGCTGCGGCGGCGGCGACGGCACGCAGCAGGAAGCCTCTGCGGGACAACGGGGAAGCAGAGGTGGCGCTCACGTGTTCCTCTTCTCGGGATGCTCGGGTGGGGTGGGGCGGCGGTGTTCGGCAACGCCAAGCAGAGCGAGCGTCACCGCGATCACTGCACAGCCCGTCATCACGGGCGTAAGAAAGTCAGGGACGGCCGCCGTGTACGAACCACCTGACGTCAGGCGGCAGTCGAGGGCGGGTGGCAGGTAGGACACGCTGTAGCTGCTCACCTGTCCGTACAGCGCGAGGTTCGCGTCCTGGCAGGCCTGGGTGGTGCCGCTCTCGTCGAGGAAGAGCGACACCAGGCCCCAGGCGTAGGCGACTGCGGCGAGGGCTCCGGCGAGCGCGGCACCGCCGCGTGCCACGGCCCCCAGGCCGCCCCTGCCGATCGCCGAGAAGCCGTATCCGACGAGACCGAAGGCGGTCACGGCGGCGATGACGATGCCGAGCAGCAGGGGCAGGGCGGCGGGATACGAGGAGGTCATGGTGGCCATCTCACCCGCCGGCGAGCTGCCGGACAAGGTTGTTGTACTTCTCGAAGATGTGGTAGAGCCCCATCCGCTTGGCGGCGTCGGTCTCGGCCTGGTCGCCCCAACCCTGGTAGCGGCGGATGATCTCGAAGATCTCACCCTCGGTGTAGTTCAGGCTCATGGCGCGCAGGGTGGTCTCACCGGCCGGCGGGTTCTTGCCGCCGGGCTTGCCCGCGACGCCCCACAGGTGGATCAGCGGCACGGTCCGCATAGTGAAGGCGTTGTCCTTATTGACCTTCTGCCACATCGCCCAAATATCGGCGTCCTTGGCCGGATCGGTGCGGGTGCCGGTGACGAAGCCCTTGTCGATGCAGTGGTTCCAGGCGCGGATGCCGACCTCGCCGCTGATCTGTCCGATGCCGGTCGAGGAGTCCTTGACGATGCCGATGCCGTTGAGGTGGTACGAAGCGACCTGGTGGTCCACGCCCTGGTCGATCAGGTCGTAGTGCCGCATCTCCCAGTACGTGGAGGTCTGGATCAGCGCCTTGCGCATGCTATACGTACGGGACAGCTGGGTGGTCTGTGCGTCGTACGACATGATCGTCTCGAAGCACTGGGTGTGAGTGAAGAGGCGGGCGTCGGTGCCGGTGCCGCCGTCGTCCTCGAAGCCGATGCTGCGCATGTAGCGGCTGAGGTCGTCGTGCAGCGCGTTGAGGAAGGAGCCGTCGAAGGCGACGTCGGTCGCGACGATGCCCGGGTGCAGCACTGGCGTCCAATCACTGGCAACGGCAACCGCGACGACGGTGATCGTGCCGAGGGAGGCGCCGATCAGGCCTCCGAGGCAGCCCAAGGTCGCGGATTCGGCGAGGAACTGGAAGGTGACGTGCCGGGTGCGGGCCCCCAGCGCGCGGCGCAGCCCGATCTCGCCGGTGCGCTCCAGAACGGCGACGAGAGTGGTGTTGGCGATGCCGATTGTGCCAATGAACAGGCATATGGCTGCGAGGAGCAGGAACAGTTGGTCGAGATCTGCGGTGACGTTCCCGCGTAGCGTTTTGGGGTCGGGTGGTGGTATGGCTTTGAAGTATTCGGGATGAGAGCGCGAGAGGGCCAATGCCACTTCGGCAGCGACCTGTGGTGCCGCTCCCAGGCGGGTGGAGATAAACATCTTGGCATCGTTCTTCGGGCTGCCCCACAGCTCCTGGGCCGTAGAACGCGGGATCACCACCGACATGAGTAGATCGGCCTTGCGCTCGACATCCTCGACGATTCCAATGACGGTGAACCCCCGGTCGCCGATGAAGACGGCCGGCTGAGTATCCAGGGTCGTGATGCCCAGGCGGGAGGCCATGCCACTGCCGATCACGGTTACGCGCTGCTTGCTGGCGTCGTGCCAGCGGTCGTAGAGCCGGCCCTGCGACAGCGGGGGATCGGCGGCTTCAAGGACTCCGGAGGAAGCGGCGACGACCTGGAGTGCTGTTCCGTTGGTCGCGTTTCCAACGGGCGTGGACCGTACCGAGGTGTTCTCACCCAACCGCACCGTCCAGTAGACACCGGCGTGCCGTACCCCGTTGAGGCGTGCCACACGCTCGTCGGCATCGGCCGGGCGCTGTCACGTTGTTGGGTGTGTGCGTGCCTGACGGCGCGTCGGGGCGTGGTGGGGCCGGGTTCCGGCTTTCGTGCTCAGGCCGCGGTAGGCAGGGTAGTGGCGCCGGTGATCTGGTCCCAGACGGCGAAGCGGACGGTCATCTCGGCTCGGTGATCGGAGGCGGTCATCAGGTGGCGGCGGGGACGGAAGTGGGGTGAGATGCTGCTGAACGCGGACAGGAACCGCTGGGCTGCGCCGACGGAGCGGAAGCCCTTCATGGCGCGTTCGCGTTGTCTTGTCGGCTGGTGGCTGTTCTCGGCCCGGTTGTTCAGGCCCTTGTGCGAGCGGTGCCCGACGGAGGGCATGACCTCGCGGTGGACCGCGCCGTAGGAACGGAGCTTGTCGGTAATGATCACCCGCGGCACCGAACACGTCTTCTTCAGCAGTTTGCGGAAGAACCGTCCGGCCGCAGCGGTGTCCCGCCGGCTCTGGACCAGGATGTCGAGCACGGTGCTGTCCTGGTCGACGGCCCGCCACAGGTACTTCTGCTCCCCGTTGACCTTCACGAAGACCTCGTCCAGGTGCCACTTGTCCCCGGCCCGGGGCCGCCTCCGGCGCAGGCCGTCGGCATAGACCTGCCCGAACTTCGCACACCAGCGACGGACGGTCTCGCGGGAGACGAGCACACCGCGCCCGGGCATCAGCTCCTCGACCTCGCGGAAGCTGAGTGGGAAGCGGCAGTACAGCCACACACAGTGGGAGATGATCCCAGCCGGGTACCGGTGCCCCTTGCACGACGGCGGTGCACTGTCCACGGACGACCCCTCCCAACGTGACCAACCAGAAAATCATCCCACCCGGTCAGCCAACGTGACAGTGCCTCCGGCAGGACCAGGTCGACGCCGGTGCCCGGCCGGGGACTACGACGGAGGAGTCGGCCGAGCTGAAGCGGCTGAAGAAGGAGAACGCCGAGCTGAAGCGGGCCAACGAGATTCTCAAAGCCGCGGCGTCTTTCTTCGCGGCCGAGCTCGACCGGCCACACACACGCTCGTAGCGTTCATCGACGAGCACAAGGGCCGCTTCGGCGGCGTCGAGCCGATCTGCCGGGTCCTCACCGAGCACTCCTGCAAGATCGCCCCCTCCACCTACTACGCCCACCACAAACGCCAGGCCGCACCTGCGGCCCGCACCGTCCGCGACGCCGTGCTGAAGCCCCTGGTCCAGGAGGCTTACGACACGAACTACCGCGTCTACGGCGCCAGAAAGATCTGGCGGCACCTGAACCGCCAAGGCCATCCCGTGGCCCGCTGCACCGTCGAACGCCTCATGCGTGAACTCGGTATCGCCGGAGCCGTCCGCGGCAAAAGGGTGATCACCACGATCCCGGATCCGGCCGCGCCCAGGGCTCCGGACCTGTTCGACCGCAACTTCGTCGCCGACGCACCGAACCGCTGCTGGGTCGCGGACTTCACCCACGTGGCGACTTGGACCGGCGTCGTCTACGTCGCCTTCGTCGTGGACACCTCCTCCCGCCGCATCGTCGGCGGCCACCACGAAGGAGACCCGGCTCGTCCTGGACGCGCTGGAGATGGCCCCTTGGCAACGCGATCGCAATCAACATCAACACGCCCATGTGCGAGGCGAGTTGATACATTATTCGGATGCCGGGTCGCAGTACACCTCGTTCAAACTGGCCGAACATCTTGACGTCGCCAACATCGCGGCGAGCATCGGCTCGGTCGGGGACGCCCTGGACAACGCCCTGATGGAATCGACGATCGGTCTCTACAAACAATGCCGCGGAGTTAAGCCGTCCTGAGTGACGTCAAGTTGATCACCTTCACTTGGTGGGGGCCAGCCATTCGGGGGCGATCCGATATCTCCCTCGCCCTTCCCGGATCAGCATGGTCTGCTCGGCCCACTGGTTGATCTGTGTGCACAGGCTGCGGTACTTCGCCCTCACCGTGATGCCGAGGGCCTTGCTGATCTCAACGGTTCGCCAGGCTCGTCCTGGTTCGGCGCGTAGGAGACGAAGGGTGCGTTCTCTGAAGCCCAGGTCATCGGGCTCGGTCTTGTCACGCCGGCAGACGGCTACGTGCACGGAGGTGATCCGCTGGCTCTTTCTGGGGCGTTTCTGGGAGGCCACGGTGTACTGCGAGATTGGGCACTTCACGAGCCGGGTGCTGATGCGTGCCCGACGCGGTGGCAGCAGCGCGCCGAGTACGGCCTGCGTGATGCCGCCTTGGCCATCGCCGGGTTCGAGTACCGCGCGCGCGGAGATCACCTGTTCTGCCGCCGCGCGGAGGGCGATGGTGAAGCTGGCGCGGTCCGGGTCTGTCCCCGGCCGGGACTCGACCGCGTCCACCATGGCGCGGCGAAGACTCTGGTAGACGATCAGTAGCGCCCATAGTTCCTGCTCAAGGCCCGCAGGGTCACCGGAGCGCAGAACCCGACCGGCAAAGAGCGTGTCCTTGAGCGCGAGGAAGGTCAGTTCGATCTCCCATCGCTCGTGGTAGAGCGCAACCAACCGGTCGGCCGGATCGGTCTGGTGGTCAAGCAGCGTCGTCGCCAGCCGGTAACGGTCGGCGGCGCGGCTCCCGTCGGCGCAGTTCGCTGTCACGTCGGCCTCGATGATCCGGAAGGTGCGGCCACGCAGCCGGGTCAGGTAGGAACCATCCGGCAGTACGGAGATCACAGCCGGGCGACGGCGGTAGGTGAGCCGTGCCAGGAGCTGGGCGCCGGTGTCAGCAACGTCGTTCAAGAACTCGTCGCCGGAGAAGTTCCGGTCGGTGAGCAACAGCATGCTTCCATCCAGCAGCGGCAGCAGCTTCCTGGCATATCCGGGCTCACCTGTGCTCGTTGGCCCGAATACGGCCCCGAGCAGACCGCGGGTGCCGGTCTCGCACAGAGCCATAAGTCGGACGTGCGGGTATCCCTCCACGCCTCGGTGGCGGCGGGTCTTCCCCAAAATTTTGCGGATCCGGAGGGTGTCGGGAGCCTGCAGCGAGCTGCAGCCGTCGAAGGCGACCGTGCGCCATCGCCGGTAACTTACTCCGGGTGTCGAAGGACGGGCGAGCGGGCCGGCGACAGTCTCGAACAGCTTCTGGAACGGAGCCGTACCCAAGCGGCGCCGCACCTCGCGCAGCGCCTTCTCCGAAGGGACTTTCGAGACCAGGGCCCACACTCCGGCAATCAGGTTGCTCCAGACGCGCAAATATCCAGCCTCCGGGAAGAGGCACATCGCCAGGACGAAGTACACCCCCACGCGAGAGGGGATGAGGCGCAGCCTGTGCTGAACTGCCCTGGTCCGTTCCAGCACGTCGTCGACCAGTTCGAAGGGAAGGACCTGGGTGAGCTCCCCCAGGTGTCCGGGCGCGAAGACGCCCGAGGCGACGGTGATGCTATGTGTCACCGTCGTGGTGGCAGACTGGTCTGGCAACGGGACCTCCGCTCAGCATGGTGAAGACTTTGGTCGGCTTCATCTCTGTAGCAGAGGTCCCGTTCCTCATGGACGCCCGTGGCCGGAAGGTGATCAACTTGACGCCACCCAGGACGGCTTAACTCCGCGGCATTGGCTCTACAAGACCGAGCTGATCAAGCCCCAGCGACCCTGGCGGTCACTGCCCCAGGTTGAGCTGGCCACCGCCGAGTGGGTCGACTGGTACAACCACAGCCGCTTCCACGGTGAGATAGGGCACATCCCACCCGTCGAGTACGAAGCAAACCACTACCTCAACACCACGAAACCCCAGGTCACGCACAACATCTGAGATCCCTACCAAACCCGGAACGGTTCACGGCCGAATTGTCCATGCCGTTCACACCCCTCTCATCTGCGACTACACAGAATGAAAGAGCCTCAGCGAATACGAAACGACCCGCCAGGGCAAACCGGTGGCGGGTCGTAACGCGATACCGAGGCTAGCGGTCACCCAGCAATTTCTCGCTGAACAGTTGCACAATCTCGGGTTCACTCCAATATGGATGGCCCGCACCTGGGCGGTACATAGCCAACCCCTCACCGAGGCTCTCGAAAAGGTCAGAATCCAGGAAGTGCTCCACCAGGATATCCTCCATTCGATTCACGAGATTCATGGATCGATCCTCGCCGTCCACGAACCGTTGAGCCATTTCCTTCAATTCGTGCAGTGCTGTCACGGCAGCTCCACATGTTTTGGAATCATTACTGTCACTACATGATTTGGATCGCTTCCACTAACAGCGACGAACGGCTTCCCGGGAAGATGGGTGGCGCGAACCTGAATAGTATCACGCACTGGATCGTATTTGACCTTATTGGCGTTATCCAGAATGTGGTCGATTACGTCAAGCGATGTCGGCGGCCTTCCCGGGCCGCTGCCTGCTACGCGCTCGGCCGCATGGTCGCTGAGCGTGCGACCCCCCGGCGTTTTGAGCTTAGGTATGTGGAGGTTATTCTCCTGGCGATATGCCCAGCCTCTACGGTAAACCGCCACGCCTCCAGCGGTTGCCCCACTGGCCGCAACAGCGCCAGTAGTGCCTCCGCCACCCGCTATAGCTTCTGAGGCCACTTCGGCGCAGACGATGGCTGCTACGAGGCAGGATTCACCTACGGCCACAATCACGGGTGCAGCAATAACTGCAACTGCGACGGCAGTTATGACCCCAAGCACGATTTTCTGCCACGTAGCCAGTGGTGGGCGCGCGGGCAAGTCGTTGGCACTGGCGTCGTAGTGGGGGTTCGTACCCATGGCCCAGCAGCTACGGCACTGACTGCCGCCTGGCCGCTTGGGGCCAACCTTCAGTACGGGGCGTTCAAATTTTACTGTTGTCCCGCCATTCCTGGCAGTCCCGCTATTCCTGGTATAGGAGACGGTGCTGGCGACGGTGTAAGTGTGGTGCTGGTAGGTGTAGGTGCTTTGTGTGTGGGTGTACCAGCCCCAGGACCAGCCGCCGTTTCCTGTATAAGTCCAGGTCTCGTACTTCGGTTCCCCCTTCTTTGTCTTTCCGACCACGCAGCTACCTGATCCGCCGCAGGCACCTTCGGGGCGCAAGCCTGTGGGGTCGGAGAGGGTGACGGGGGTGTTGTTGGCGTAGGCGTAGCCGTTGAGAGATTCGTGGTCTTCGGGGGCGAAGATGGGATCGACGCTGAGGAAGCGGCCGATGGCGGAATCGTACTCGCGGGCACCGATGTGGGTGAGGCCGGTGGCAGTGTCGGCGGGTTTGCCGAGGAATCCCTTGTCGTCGGGCCAGCTGGTGGGGTTGGTGCCGCGGTTTTCACCGAAGGGCTTGGTGTAACGGTGGGTGACCTTCTGAGTGGCGGCGTCGACGGTCATTGACGCGGTGCCGTGATGGTCGTCAATGATCCAGTTGAGACCGGTGTTGGTACGCAGGGCAGTACCGTCGCCGGCGCTGTAGTAGCGCTGGCCGCTGAACTTCTTGGTCGCCGCGTCGTAGTGGAGTTCTTGTCCTCCGGGAAGGTAGAGGACGGTGTTGTTGGTGCCGCGGCGGATGAGGAGACTGCCGCTGGCGTCGTAGAGGTAGTCGGTGGTGGTGGCGCCTTCGGTTGTCTTGGCGAGCTTGCCCTCAGCGTTGTAGGTGAGATTTTGGACTGCTGTTGGGCCGGGGCGCTGGGTGGTGCGGCCGAGTTCGTCGTACTCGTAGGTGTTGCTTTTGGTGCCGGTGGTGGTGCTGGTGAGGGTGTGGGGCTGTCCGGCACCGGTGGTGCTGACCGGGGGGTAGGTGTAGTTGGTGGTGCTGTCACCGCTGGCTGCGTGGACCGTCTGGGTGTCGCGCAGGCCGCCGGTCTTGTAGGTCCAGCTGTTCCAGTAGGGGGCGGGGCCGCCGAGCTGGGTTGCGGAACGGGTCTGGGCGCAGTCGCCGGAGGCGGGGGTCCAGGCTTCGGTGAGGCGGCGGTGACCGTCGTAGGCGAAGCACTGGGCGTCGTCGGTACCGGCCTTGTTGATGACCGAGGTGACGTTGCCGCTGGGGTCGTAGGTGTAGTCGGTGTCGCTGGTGTAGCCGGTGTTGGTCTGATCGAGAGTGTGGGTGTTGGTCAGGCGGCGAGTGCCTTCCTCGTAGCGATTGAGGATCTGCAGTTGTTTGGCGGTGGTCGAGGTGCCCAGGAGGGTTTCCTCGACTTCGCCGAGCGGGGAGTAGCCGACCGAGCGAACGTAGTCCATGGAGCCCTGGACGCCTGTGGGCATGCCGAGGGGGTTGTAGTTGTAGGCAACCGTTTCGATGGGTAGGCCGCCGACGGCGGGCAGGACCGTGTTCTGGACGGTGCCGTCCCAGTTGTAGGCGGTGGAGGTGGTGAACGTCTGCGGTGCGCCGGCTTCGACCAGGGGGTCGGTGGCGGCGAGCACGGTCTTGACCGAGGTCGGCTTGTAGAGGGCGTCGTAGCCGGTGATCTGGCTGGCGTAAATCTTTCCGGTGGTGCCGCCGACGTAGCGGATCGCGGAACTTGGCAGACCCTTGGCTACGGTGTCGTAGGTGTACTTCGTCAGCTGGTGGGCGTTGTCCTTGGTGCCGTCCCAGGTGCCGATGGTGCGGCCGAGGTCGTCATAGTCGTAGATCAACGTCTTGGACTGGCCGTCTACGGTGGTCGTGGTGGTGAGGACCTGGTCGGCGTCGTTGTAGGTCGAGGCGGTCTTGCCTTTGTCGGGGTCGGTGGTCTCGACGGCGCGGCCGCGCACGTCGTAGGTGTAGGTCCACTTGGCGTTGTCGGGACCGGTGATGGTCGCGATCTCGCCGCGCGGGGTGTAGGTGTATTTGGTGGTGGTGTAGTCGCTGCCGGTCGGGTCAGGGCCGGCGTACTCACGCCGCTCGATGGTCTTGCCCTGAGCATTGGCGATGGTCATGGTGCCCATGCCGCCGGGGGCCGCGGTGTTCGCGACCCTGTCCCCCTGGTGGGCGGTGCTGGTACGCCACTTCTCCTGGTTGTAGACCTTGAAGACGGAGGTGGTGGGGCGTCCGGCGCCGTCGTAGACGGTCTCAGTGGATGCCGGGGTGGAGCCGGGCAGGGTGTTGGCCAGGGCGCCGGTGGGGGTAGCAGTGTCGTGGATGTCGGCGTTCGTGAGGTAGCCGAGCCCGCGGTCGTCGTAGAGCGTTTCGGAGATCACCCGCCCGCCGTTGGCTGCGGGGCTCTGCTGCTGGCGGGGCCGCAGCATGGCGTCATAGATCTGGTAGGCGCTGTTGTAGGCGGTGCCGTCGGCCTTGAGGACGTCGGTCCGGACCGAGGATGCCTTGTCCTTGGTGATGCTGTAGGCGTAGCGGATGCTGGCGGTGTCCCCGAGAGGGCGGGAGCGGTTGGGCTTCCAGACCGCACTGACGCGGCCGAGAGAGTCGTAGGTCCACTCAGTGGTCTTGCCATTGGTGTCGGTGGACTTGGTGGTGGCTCCCCATGCGGGGTCGCTGTCGGTGGTGGTGGTGAAGCCCTTGGGGTCGGTGACGACCGTTTTGGTCAGCGGCCCGTACCCGGTGTCGTCCGGGGTGTAGTCAGTTCTGGTCGTACGGTTGAGGGCATCAGTGGTGGCTGTGCTCCGGCCGAGAGTGTCGAAGACGGTGGCTCTGGCCTTCTGGTAGTCGGGCTTGCCCAGGGTGTAGCCGGAGACGCGGTAGGTAGCGGTGGCGTCGCCCTTGGTCGGGGCGGTGCCAACGGTCTGGTTGTCGTAGGCGACGGTGGTGTCGGTGAGAGAGTCCTTGGGCAAGCTGGGCGTGGTACCGCAGGCCACCGCGTAGGACTCCACGCGGGAGGGGGTGTCTACGATCCATGCCTGGGTATTGCGGGCGTAACTGGTGGTGGTGCAGGTCTCGTCACCGGTCTTGTCGGTGTCGCCTTGGTCGTTGACCCGGGTGGGCATGCCGTAGGTGGTGTCGTATTCGGTGGTCGCTTTCACCGTTCGGGTGCCACTGGCAGTGGCCTGCCGGGCGCGGACGGTACCGGACTGTACGAACCAGGCTTCGGTGGTGCCCCAGGAGTAGGCGTGGGAGGCGGTGCGGTGCGACCAGGGGTCGTTGATGGTGCCGCCGACCTCGTCAGTGCCGTTGTAGGTGATGGTTTCGCGGACAAACCCGGCGTACTGGCGGGAATCCTCGATGGTGGTGCCGGTGGAGTCGGTGACCTTTTCGTCGCGGGCGGTGCCGGCCGCCAGTTTTTTGTCGCCGTCCAGGCCGCGCATGTAGAGGGAGACGGTCTTGCCGCGGGGGCCGGTGGTGTCGCCGGCAGTGGTGGTGACCTTGGGGTAGCCGCGCCACTGGGACCAGGTGCGGTATTTCTCCTTGCTCAGCCCCTCATCGTCGGCGTAGGCCCAGCCTGCCCCGCCGTCGTAGGTGTAGTAACTCTCCTGAGGTTCGCCGGCTCCCGTGGTGTCGTACTGCGTGACCGACGTGATGACGTACTTGTGGAACCAGTCCAGTTCCGGGGTGGCGCCGGACTGCGAGTAGTAGACGGGGAAACAGCGCAGGTTGTTGTCGTCGGCGGCGGCGGGCATCTTGGTGCCGCGGATGCACTGGGGGTCGGAGTAGTTGACCTCGATCTTCGCCCCGGTCTCGGAGGTGATGGTGCGGATCCTGTGCTTGATGTAGCGCAGGGTGTCACCGCCGCCCTCGACGTGGTTGGGCATCTGGACGCTGCCGAAGGTGACCGAGGGCATGGCGAGGTCGTCGGCGTCCGCTCCGGCCTTCCCCCTGGCAGTGATCGAGGTGAGCCACAGGCTGGGCGAGGAGGCGTCGCCGGTGTCGGGGAAGGAGTGGTTGAAGGTCCAGTTGTCGATGTTGCGGTAGGCGGCGCTTCCGGTGTCCCACACGTAGGTGTTCATGTAGGCCATGCGGTAGCGCGTGAAGAAGGAGGGGCCGGTGAGGCCGGTGCAGGCTTTGCCGTCGCCGCAGATCTGGTCGAAGGGGACGTCGGGCCAGTTCTGCTTGGTGTCCTCGGTGAGGCTGGTGCAACCGTTGGTGACGACGCACCGTTGTGCGTAGTTGAAGGTGACGCGCTGAGCGGCCTTCTGGTCGAAGAGGTGGCCCTCGCGCTGGCCGTATTCGACACGCTTGAGGTAACCGCCGCGCACGTACTGAGTACCGGGGTCGGCGATACCGGACTTGGCGTAGTTGTTGGTTTCCTTGCCGTACCAGTGGCTCATGGCGTTGCCGTGGGTGTCGACGACGTAGTCGAGGTTCCACTTCCATGCCTGGGTGCACTCGGAGGCGTTGAAGTCGGTGCCGTGGCAGGGCTCACCGGTGTTGTTGCCGAAGACTGGGGCCGTCCAGGTCGAGTCGGTGACCGGGTCGTCGGCGGCGGTGCCGTTGTCGCTCCAGCCGGGCAGCTTGTGCTTGCCGAAGTAGTACTGGGTTCCGTCCGGGGTGGTGACCTTCCAGTACTCACCGTTGTTGTCACCGTTGGACGCGCCGACCAGGTGCTCGACCTTGGAGGCGTCGTCACCCTTCAGACGCCAGGTACCTCCGGCAGCCTCGGACTTTGCGGCTGTGGTGCAGGCCGTGGTGGTATCGCAGTCGTTGACGAGCTCAGTCGCCTTGCCATTGAGGACAAGGGTGGCGTTGGCATACTTCCAGCACAGGTCTCCCTTGCCGGATTGCCCGTCGTCCTTGCAGGTGGCGTATTTGCGCTCGATGTAGGACTCGGTGAAGGAGAAGCCCTCACCGACGACGGAGGTCTGGTTGTTCTCTGCCGCGGTGCGGCCGTCAACGCTCGCTGAGTTGTAGGCCAGGGACAGGCTGGGCCCCGGGCCGGTGCTGGGCGGCATCCGCAGCGGGTAATTCCAGTTGAAATCACCCGTGCTGCCACCGGCCTCCCACGTCGCGGAAGGGCCCAGTGGTGTGGCGCCGAAGTCACCACCACCGCCGGAAGCACTTGCTGTCGCGGCGAGCAGCATGGGCTGGGCGGAGGTCAGCGCGGTGGGCTGGAAGTCCGCGGTCAGGGTCTGCTCGACGGGGTTGTTGGTGGAGGCCAGGGGCTTGTGAGTGAGGCAGGACGGCTTGTCCGGTGTGGTCAGTGCACAGGCCGGGAGCTGTATCAGTTTGAGACGGGTGCCGTAGGAGCCGCCATAGGCATCGGAGAAGGAGCTGTAGTCAAGGGAGAAGCGCAGCTTCCCACCGGTACTCAGCTTTTTCTCGGGTGACAGGGCAAGGAGGACACCGTTGACACCGGCCTTCTGCGCGGCTTTGCGGTCGTGCAGGCGGACCTTCACCGCTCCCTTGACCGCTGTGGCGCTGTCGGATGCCTTCGCGGCGGCACGGCGTGATGCAGGTGCGGGCACAAGGGTGATGGGCAGGCCGCCGGCCTGGTGCTTCACCTGCTTGCCGGTGCCCAGGCTGAGCGAGGCGCTTCCCGCCTTGGGCCAGCGAGTCTTGTCCAGCCGCTCCCGGGTCTTACGGGCGGCCGGCGCGGCCTGGTCCTTGGGGGTGGCGTGCTTTTTCGCCGTGAACGGCAGAACCTTGTCGATCTTCGGCTTGGGCGGATCGGGGAACTCCCGGGCCGCGGCTTCAGCGGTGGGGGCGAAGTCGTATCCGGTCGGCACGATGAGCTGGGGGACGAGTGCGAGCGAAACTGCTAGCGCACCGCGTCCCAGCCAGCGGCGCAGGTCGGCGCGAGGCCGCCCGCCGCGTGATGCGGGGGTCATAACTTTCCTTGTTTCGGTTGCCAGTCCGCCTGTTGCGGCGGTCGATAGGGAAGTCCGCTGGTGGCCGGGCACCCCGCAGGGCATCCGGCCACCAGCGGACGGGAAGGATCGTTTACTGTTCGGCGCCGTACAGGTCGCCGATCATGGAGCCGTCCATGGCGCCGGCCCACACCCGCAGGTCGGCGACGTGGCCAGGGAAGTAGCGGGAAGTGGCTCCGTCGACCAGTGCCCGGCCGACCTGGAGCTTGCCACTGCCTTGCCAGGGGGTGTTGAAGGCGACACCCGTGCTCCCGCTCATCTGGGCGGTGTCCACGTACAGGAAGAGCGCGCCATGCTCTGTCGTGCCGTCAGTTTCGGTTTCCTGCTGGGCGTCATAGACCGCGGTCAGGCGCACCCATGTGTCCTTCTCGGCGACGGCGGACTGGGCAGAGGCCCAGGTTGGGCTGGTGCCGTCCTTGCCGGGGCGGCCGAACTTCCACTTTCCGGCGGTGGAGCCGGCTGGCTGCTCGTACCAGACACCCCATGAGGACTGGGTCTGCCCGGCCTGGCCGAAGACCTGCACGGCATAGCTCTTGGACGTGTCGGACAGCTTGCTGCCATCCAGCCGCGCCCAGGCTGTGACAGTGAAGGAACCGGTGTCATCGACGAGGGGCCCGGTGACCGAGGCGTAGGAACTGGTGCCGTTGAGTGCCATCACCTGCCGTACTGGCAGGCCGAGTTCGGCGTTCTCCGCATCAGCTGGGTCCGCCCCCAGGGAGGCGCCGGTCAGCGTCATGGTCCGGGCGTAGCCGGAGGTGTCGGTGATGTTGGTGCCTGATGCGGCGGTGGCGTCCCAGTGACCGACCTTGCCGACGATCGGATCGCCTGCGGTCTCGTCGCTGGCGTCCTCGTCCTCCGTACGTGCGGCCTGCATGATTTCTGTGTCCGCCAGAGCACGCGACCAGGTGTTGACCTCATCGATGGAGCCGTTGAAGAAGTCGGTGTAGGTGTCCCGCCACAGCACGCGGCCAACCTGCAGCCCTCCGGTCGCCCGCCAGGCCGAGGGAGCGGCATCAGAGCCTTGAAGTTGCCCATTGACGTAGAGGCGGATCTGCTGATCGGCTGCGTCGTAGACGCCCGCCAGGTGTGTCCATACCCCCAGGGTGGCCGGCTGCTTGGCCACCACCCCTTGGTCCGACAGGTTTCCCGTCTCGTCATCCTTGGGCGACGAGCGCATCGTCCAGGTCTTCTCCGATTCCTGATAAGAGAGGTAGAAGCCGCTGTAGAAGGACCCGTTGAGGCCCAGGACCGTATGGGTGCCGCCGCTGCCCGGAGTCACACGGGCCCACGCCGCAACTGTGTAGGACTTTGATGTGTCGATCGGCGGGGCGCTGGTGGCGGCGTAGGCGCTCGTGCCGTTGGTCTTCAGCGCATGCGAACCGGCACGCTCCAAGGTGGTGTAGGCGGCGGAGCCGCCGGTGGTCAGCGGGTGCTGGGTGGCGGTGGTGGTGTCGGCTCCGCTGTTGTCCAGGTGCCATGTTCCTGAAGGGGGCTGTGCTCCGGCCACCTTGAAGCTGTAGTAGCCAGTCAGGGACGAGTGTCCGGCGGCGTCGTAGGCCCAGACGCGCAGCGTGTTCTCGCCCGCCTGGTCCGGGGTGATCGTGCCGGTCCATGACTTGCCCGTGGACACCGGCTTCGCACCGGAGAGGGCGCCGCTGTTGAGGCGGTATCGGAAGGAGGTGACATCAGAGTCGATCGCCGGTGTCGCCGTGTTGGTGTCGGCGGCAGTGAAGGTGAACTTACCGGCCAGCCCCACCTCACCGGCAGCTGGATAGGTGTCCGCCGGCTTGTACAGCCCGTCCGCGCTTGTGATTTTCGGCTTGGGCGGGGAGTCGGTGTCCACCTTGAAGTAACACCATGAAGTCCAGTCGGAGTACAGCGTCCCGGTAGCCCCGCGGTCCGTACTGTAGTAAGCCTGAGTGCGGGCCCGTACTCGGTACTGAACATTCTTCTCAAGCATGGCAGCGCCAGTGCTGGTAGACACGTCCGCGTCACGTACGGAGTTGTCGGTCACCCAGGTGCTGCTGGGATCGACAACTCCCCATGCCTTGCTGGTGGCGGCTTCCTTCCACACCTCGAACTGGGCGCGCAGCTGAGAGTTGGTGCCGTCACTGGACTGCACGGTGGCGACGACCCTCGGCGTGGTATCGCTAGTCGTGAACGGCTCCTGCCAGCGCTCACACGCCCGCCCGGTCGTGCCCTCGCGCACACCCGTACTGGTCGGCATGGAAGGCTTGGAGACGTAGGTGACCGAGAGCTTCGCGTCGTCACGGAAACGCGCCCAGGAGGCCGTGGAGGATTCGTCGGCGGCGGTCAGCGAGAAGGTGATCTGAGACCGCTGATCGTCGGCGTGCGACTGCACGGTGGGGGTGAGGTTCTCGTTTGTCTCATCGCCCACGTTGTCACTGAACCGCACCCAGTCCGCCGGCTGGGAGGGACTGCACAGCGACCCACGCCCGTAAGCAACATACCGGTCACCCATCAGGTCCTTGGCGACCGGGCGCGAAGACCAGGTGGTGGAGGAGGAGATGCCCCGGTCGACCAGACTCAGGTTGTACCAGTGCGGATCACAGGTGAAGGTCCACGCCTGGTACACCTCGAACGTGGCGTCCAGGATCTTCTTCCCGTGCAGCTTGGCCAGCGGGTACTCGAAGTACATGCGCTGCGTGTACGGGGTGTAAGAGCACAGGTAGCCAGCGTAGTCCTTGCAGTAACCCACCCCCTCATCACCGTCCCACTCCCAGTACCGGCCGCCCTTGGAGGACACCGCGGTCCAGTCCGCACGGGTCAGGCCCGTGGTGGGCGGGTCGATGAACACCGGGAAGACAGTGTTCTCACCACGCAGCAAGGCCAAATCCGGCTTGATCTGCAGGGCGTTGCTGGTGACATCCACCGCCACCGCGGCAATCGCGTCGCCTGCGCTGGGTGCTACGGCCGGGTCATTGCTGCCACCGTTATCAGGTCGCTGCTCGTCCGCCGCCACCGTCTGCACAGCGGCGGTGCGCATCGCCGCGGCCGACAGCTGGTCGCCGGCGGAGTCCCACATGCGCGCTCCGGGCCCTTCGAAGACCTTGGCCCCGTTCTCATCCACGAACCGCAGACCACCATCGTGGCCGGGCAGCGCCTCGACACCGTCCGTTTCGACGGACAGCCTCAGCTCCTCCAGACCTGGATGCGCAGCAGCCTCGGCCGTGTTGACGATCAGAACCTGGGTGAAGCCAGTCGCTGTGGCAGACAGTTTCAAGTCGACGTCCGGCAGCACGTCCGCGTAGGTCGCGGAGTTGCCCTCCACACGGGGAGTCGGCAGGGCAGCGGGCCAGTGCAGCGCCAACTTCTTGTCGTCCTTGGACAGGCTGACCATACTGTCGTTCCCGCCGGCGGAGAACTCCACTGCGGTCGTGGTCGACTTGGCCCGGACCCGGCCGTCTCCGCCCCGCTCCAAGGTCGTGTCAATCGGTGCCCACGTGCCGTCCGTCTGACGCGCACGCACCGGAGCGGCGTTCGTCTCCTGTGTGAACGTCCCATCAGGATTGGCGAAAACCTGGGACGACTCCGTGCGCTGCGCCGACACCTCCACCCGCTCGCCCGTCTCCGCCGCCTGGAGCGCCGCCCGTGATTCCGGGGAGACCGGCTGGCTGTCAGCCGAAGCCGCCGCAGGCGCGAGCGGTTGCGCGAAAGCCGGCCCGCCCAAGGCAGGCACCCCAATGAGAACCGCTGACGCTGCAGTCAGCGCACACACTCTGTGACGCGCACGGCGCCACACCCCACCACTCACAGACCCGCCCCAACCTTTACATGCCACTTACACAATTCCGCCAAATATCAACGGCACGTACAGACCAGTCAAGAGTGACCCACATCACTCTCGCGCAAAATTGCATACGCAACTGATGGGTAATCATTCCCCGATCGCCCCAGCAGGTCGCCCGACCGGCAAGGCGTGCCAAGGGGATGCATGATGAGGTCAAGTTGCGTATCTTTAAACCAAATATGAGTTTTATTTCCGGCGAGGATTGCCTCGCCTCGAAATTTCTTCCCTCAAGGCGTTGCTTTGCGCAAGTAGAGAGCAAAGCGATTTAGGGTTTTGCCAAACGAGCGGGTCTTCCAAGTTTTTCGTAGGCGTTGATCGGTTGCGTGGTTTCAGCCTGGCCGGATAGCTCAGTGCGGCAGGGTGGTGGCGCGTGACGTCGAGTTGACTGACCTGTTGGCGCGCCTGTCATCGGTGCTGGTCGAAACGGTGGAGACAGGCGGAGCCCTGGTCAGGATCACGGTCCGTACCCAGGACGGGGTGCCGGTGGACTGTCCCGGCTGCGGGCGATCCTCGAACTAGGGCCTGTTTGGAGTCGCGATCTCTGTCCCGGTTATCGCTTCCGGCAACCATGCTCGAACTGGTAGATCCTTCGTGTGCTTCGACGTGAATTGAGCGATTCCGACTGGGAGTTGATCGGTCCTCACCTGCCGATCGGGCAGTACGGCCCCTATCCGGAGCACCTGCGCGATCAGTTGGAGGGGATCATCTGGCGGTTCCGTACTGGCAGCCCGTGGCGGGACGTGCCGGAGGCGTTCGGCTCGTGGTCCACGGTCTACGACCGGTTCGCCCAGTGACGCGATGCCGGGGTGTTCGCCGCCGTGATGGAGGCCGTGATCGCCGAGGCAGCCCGCCGCGGGCAGGCGGACTTGTCCCTGGTCAGCGTGGACTCCACCACCGCCCGCGCCCACCATGACGCGGCCGGAATGGTCGTAGACGAGGAGGTCCTTGTCGCCTTGGAGAAGGCCCCCGAGGCCGAAAAAGGGGCACGCGAAAGGCGCGAAAGCGGCGCAAGGAGCAGGCTGCAGCCGAAGCCGAGGAGGTGACCCCAGCCGAGGAGGCCGAGCCCGATCCGGAGCGCGAGGAGCGCCGCCGACGCCGGGCGCGATTGAAGGCGGCAGCCCTGGGCCGCTCTCGCGGCGGCCTGACCACCACAAGGTTCACCTGTCGGCCGACCGGCGCTGCCGTCCGCTGTCGTTCGTGCTCACCCCTGGGCAGGCCGCCGACAGCCCGCAGTTTTCCGCCGTGCTGGCCAGGGTGCGGGTCCGCGGGCCGGTCGGACGTCCGCGCACCCAGCCCGGCGCCGTGGCCGGCGACAAGGCGTACTCCTCCCAAGCCAACCGCGCCCACCTGCGGAAACGGAAAATCAAGGCGGTGATCCCAGAGAAGGCGGACCAGGCGGCCAACCGGCAGAAGAAGGGCGCGAGGGGCGGGCGCCCGGTCTCGCACGACGCCGAGTTGTACAAGGAGCGCAACACCGTGGAGCGGTGCATCAACAAGATCAAGGACTGGAGGGGGCTGGCCACGCGTTTCGACAAGAGGCCCGACAGCTACATGGCGGGGCTTGAGCTGCGCGGCGCGGTCATCTGGTTGCGCAGCCTCCACCCCGCCACATGATTACTCCTCTGAGCAGGCCCAGTAGTCGATGGCTGTAGCAGGTCACGTCTTCGCATCGCCGACTCGACCGACGAACGAGATACCTCATGACCGGCGGCGGCCAATATGGCAACCACCTCCCGTTGCCACACCCGGGGCGCTGGAGTCTTTCCGCTCAGCGAAGACCGAGCTTCTCGCGTTCAGCTTCGATCAACTCCTCCATGAGTTCCTCCGGGTCCACCGCATACTCGGCGTCATCGCGGGCGTCATAGTCCTGGGTGCTTAGCGGTAGGACAAGCTCGGCGAGTTCGGCGGCCACTTGTGTGAACGCGATTCGCTTGTCGGGCTCGTCCTGGTACCTTGCCTGCTCGGCAGCAGCGGCCCCCTCGGTCAGGGTGAGGCCGGCCAGGCCCCAAAAGGTGAACTCGGTGTCCAGCTCTATGAGGTGCCAGGCACGGTCTGTGGGTTCGTCGGGGTGCAGCCAGTAGCCGATCCACCCCTTTCCGCCCTTCGCCACGAGCTTGACGTACTTGGCCATCTCCGCGGCTCCGGCGTTGACGGCCTGCATCTCCGGGTCCGCGAGTTCCTTTTCGCTCAGATAGCTGGTGTCCAGGAGCGGGTGGACCTCTCCCGCCTCGAAGAAGTCGAGGTCGAGAAGGCGGGTGAAGTCGGTGCGGCCTTCCCACTGCGCCACCAGCAGCACGCGCAGATCGTCGGGTATTGGACGGCCGTCCAGCCGCTCGCGGGAGAACTCGGCGAGCCGTTCGTCGTACATACGCCCTCTCCAGAAGTCGAAGCAAGATCCTCGCGTCAACGTAACAGCGGTGTCTGACAAGAGGTTGGGTATGCCGGTGACTGCCGACCACCCCCGTGATCCGGACTCAGAACAGCTCCTAGTAGCAATACCGGTGACTTTGGGTGGTGTTGGTCGTTGGATGTGGTGTGCCAAGGCCTGGGCAGGTGAAGTCGTCGGGTGGACGGTTGTCGGACCGGATTGCTCTGGGT